>NZ_JBEYEI010000020.1:0-203112 GCF_040633895.1 Streptomyces sp. NPDC007863 | reverse complement strand
GCGGCCTTGGTGCCGCTGGCGTCGACGACGTCCCCGCCGAGGCTGTACAGCTGCGCGGTGAAGTGCCAGCCCCCGGTGTTGGCGGCCGAGTACTCACCGAACCCGGCCACCCCGCCACCGAGCGCGGCGATCTTCTTCGCCGCCGCCCGGACCCCCTCCCAGGTACGCGGCGGAGCGTCCGGGTCCAGACCCGCGTCCTTGAACAGCTTGCGGTTGATCAGCAGACCCATCGTGTAGTTGCTGGTGGGGAGGCCGTAGAGCTTGCCGTCCTGCTTGAGGGAGCCGAGGACGTCGGGGTCGATGTCCTTGAGCGCCGGGACCGTCTTGTCGTTGACGTACGCGGAGATGTCGGCGGCGCCGTTCTCCGAGAGGACCTGGGGCAGGTCGGTGAAGTAGGTGTAGAAGACGTCGGGCTGCGACTTCGCCTTCAGCATCGCCGTGAAGCGCGGGGGCTCCAGACACTGCCCCGGCGTGGACCGGCCCTCGATGGTCACGTTCGGATACGTCTCGTTGAACTCGGCGACGTCCTCCTTCCACTCCTTCAGCTCGGCCGCCTTCGCCGCCGGCGGCATGCAGTCGATCGTCAGCGTCACCTTCGTCTTCGGATCGAGCGGGGCGGAGGCGTCGGACGAGCCGGTCGGCTGCGCAGCACCGTCGGTGCCGTTGTCGCTGCTGCTGCTCGTGCCGCAAGCGGCGAGAGCGGTCAGTGTCATCGCGGAGACGAGGGTGACCGCGCTGGCGCGGCGGGCACGGCGGAGCCTGGCACTTCTCATCGAGTGGTCCCCTTCGGGCAAGAACGTGGAGGTCGCCCCACCGAGGTCGGCGACTGCGTTGTGGGGCGCGGCACACTCAACCACCCGCAACAAGTGAACGCAAGATATCGCGCCCATTTCGTAATTGCTCGACAACAGCCCGCCGCACGCCCGTCCGGCACGCCTGACACACGCCTGGCGGGCGCCTGACGGGCGCACACGATCGACGGGGTCGCGTCGCACACCCCAGCCCTCACCTCAGATCACGTGCATCTTTTGCATGATCTCTTCAATTTTTTCCATGAGGCCGTTACCTTGGTGCCGCAGGAGGCCCGCACATGGACAGGCCAACGACGATGAGCTACGCGGAGATCCCACGGAGGCGCCTTCCTCTACGGCGACCGGCGGCGCCTCCCTGTTCCAGGCGCTCCTGGAGGCGGACATGGCCGTGCCACGATCGACTACAGGATCTCGGGAGAGGCACCGTTCCCCGCCCAGCTCGACGACGTCGGGGCAGCACCGGACCGTCTTCGGTCCCACGCCGGGGAGTTCGGTCCCGATGCCGACCGCATCGGACTCTGGGGAGCGGGCCACACCTTCACGGGCCACGACGGCATCCCCGGCCTCGTCGCGGCCTCGGTGGCGTTCCTCGCCGCATCCGCCCCGGAAACGCCCGAGGGGCCGTTTCAGATCACTCTGAAACGGCCCCTCGGCCAACGACTCTCTCGAGTCGGGACGACAGGATTTGAACCTGCGACCCCTTGACCCCCAGTCAAGTGCGCTACCAAGCTGCGCCACGTCCCGCTACCCGTCTGACCTGGGGTTTCCCCTGGCCCGTCGTGCAAGAGAACCATACCGCACTTCCCCCGATGGTCACGAACCGCTTTACGGGGGTCACTCCGGGGCGCGACGCCGGTGCGGGCACATGCCGCCGGAATGTGGCGGGAATTCGACCCTCCGCGAGGGCTCCCGGCGGACGGCAGGGCTCCAGATCGCCCGCAACACAGTCGGAAGTGATCGTCAACAGCACAGGTTTCGGACAAATACGGGGGCGATATTGATCCACCCCTGAAAGATCAACACCATAAACGGGTCGGCCTGTTCGGGACGGGACCACCGCCGATGCACCACCTGTCCGGACCCCGCCGGACAGGCGTTTCGCAGGGAGGTACTCGTATGGACAGCTACTTCAGCAGCCGGCTCCATCATCGGCTGCGCGAGACCGTGCGCGACTTCGCCGAGCGGGAGGTGCGACCCCGCATAGCCGAGATGGAGGCCTCCCGCACGGTCCACCACGAGCTGTCCCGCCTCATCGCCGCCCAGGGCTGGCTGGGCGCGACGATCAGCCCGGAGTACGGCGGCATGGGCGCGGGCCACCTCGCCAAGACGATCATCATCGAGGAGCTGTCCCGGGTCAGCGGAGCCATGGGCGCCATGGTGCAGGCCTCCCAGCTGGGCACCGCCAAGATCGTCCACTTCGGCTCCGACGCCCAGCGCAAGACCTGGCTGCCGAAGGTCGCCTCGGGCGAGTGCCTGCCGACCATCGCGGTCACCGAGCCGGACTCCGGCGGCCACGTCCTCGGCATGGAGGCGAGCGCCGTCCGCGACGGCGACGACTACATCATCAACGGCAGCAAGATCTACGTCGGAAACAGCCACGTCGGCGATCTGCACGGCGTCGTGGTCAGGACCGGCCCCGGATCGAAGGGGCTCACCGCCTTCCTCGTCGAGTCCGACCGCCCGGGCTTCCGGCTCGGCCCGCAGCAGCCGGCCATGGGCCTGCACGGCTTCAGCTTCGGCGAGCTGATCTTCGAAAACTGCCGGGTCCCGGCCGCCAACCGGCTGGGCGACGAGGGCGACGGCCTCTCCGTCGCGTACTCCTCCAGCGTGCTCTACGGCCGGGCCAACCTCACCGCCGTCTCCCTCGGCATCCACACCGCGATCCTGGAGGAGACCACCCGCTTCGCCAGCGAGCGGATCCGCTACGGCGAGCCGCTGTCCGCGCTGCCCACGGTGAAGCTCAAGCTGGGCCAGATGCAGTCCCGCCTGATGACGGCCCGGCTCGCCGCCTACCACGCGGTGCACCTGCTCGACCAGGGTCTCTCCTGTGACACCGAGCTGATGAACGCCAAGCTGGTGAACGTCGAGTCGGCCATCGACTCCGGCCGCAACGCCATGGAGATCCACGCCGCCGCCGGCCTCTTCACCGACCGCTCCATCGAGCGCTACCTCCGCGACGCGCACCACATCTTCGCGCCGGCCGGCACCTCTGACATCCAGCTCCTGCGGCTCGGCGAGGTCGCCCTCGGCCAGGACAAGGGCAGCTGGTCGGAGCGGCTCTCCGAGCTGGTCCGCACCCCGGAACCGGAGCCCGCTCCCGTCTGAGACACCGGAAGAGGGCGAGGGCCCGTACGGCGGCGTGCCGTACGGGCCCTCCCCCACGCGTGGACGCGGGTCAGAACCGGCCGTCCTCGCGGCGGTGGATCTGCTCGACCAGCTCCGCCGCCATCTGCTTGATGGTCTCCAGGCCGGAACGGCCCCAGGGCCGGACGTCGGTGTCGACCACGCAGATCGTGCCGAGCGCCACGCCGGTCCGGTCGATCAGCGGCGCGCCCATGTAGGAACGGATGCCGATCTCGTCGACGACCGGGTTGCCCGCGAAGCGCGGGTAGTCGCAGACGTCCTCCAGGACGAGCGCCTTCCGCCGCACCACCACGTGCGGGCAGTAGCCGTGGTCGCGGGCCATGAAGCGGCCGACGCCACCCGTGCCGGCCGCCGCAGCGCCCAGGTCGCTGCCCGAGTGGGAGCCGCCCGGGGTGTGCAGGCCGGCGAAGAACTGCCGGTTCTCGTCGATGAAGTTGACCATCGAGAACGGGGCGCCGGTGATCTCGGCGAGCCGCTGAGCGAACTCGTCGAAGGCAGGGTCCGGGCGCTCCCCGAGGCCCAGTTCGCGCAGCCGCCGGACCCGGTCCGGGGCCTCCTTGTCGATGGGGGTCAGGAGGAGGTGACCGGTCGGGTCGTAGGTCATGGCGTGACTCCGAAGCTCGGCTCGCTGGCCGGTGTCGAGTTGAGGAGGTGCTGGACGAGGGTCAGCAGCGTGCTGATGGCGGAGCTGGAGATCCTGGCGTCGCAGAGGACGATCGGCACCAGGGCGTCGAGGTCGAGGGCCTGCCGGATCTCGTCCCGGTCGTAGCGGAAGGCGCCGTCGAACTCGTTGACCGCCACCACGAAGGAGATGCCCCGGCGCTCGAAGAAGTCGATCGCCGAGAAGCATTCCTGGAGGCGGCGGGTGTCGGCGAGGACGACCGCGCCGAGCGCGCCCTCGGACAGTTCGTCCCACATGAACCAGAACCGCTCCTGGCCCGGGGTGCCGAAGAGGTAGAGGACGTTGCGGTCGTCGAGGGTGATCCGGCCGAAGTCCATGGCCACGGTGGTCGTGGTCTTGTTCTCCACGCCCTCCAGGCTGTCGGTGGCGGCGCTGACCGAGGTCAGCAGCTCCTCCGTGCTGAGCGGTTCGATCTCGCTCACCGCTCCGACGAAGGTCGTCTTTCCCACGCCGAAACCGCCCGCCACCAGGATCTTCAGCGCGGTGGGGAAGGGATCGGCCGCGAGACCGTCATGGCGTTCAGAGCCGCTGTCGTAGGCCATCGAGCACTGCCTCCAGCAAGGAACGGTCGGATGGGTTGGCGTGGAAGCGGGGGGCCCGCGCGGTGAGGGCCCCACAGTCCACGAGGTCGGAGAGGAGGACCTTGGTGACGGCCGCCGGCAGCCTTAAGTGCGCCGCGATCTCGGCCACCGAGGTGGGCCCGCCGCACAGCCCGAGGGCCAGGCCGTGCTCGGGGCCCATGTGGGGCAGGGGGCCGGAGCCGGTCGCCATCACCAGGGAGAGCAGGTCGAGCGAGGTGGTGGGCCGGGTCCGTCCGCCGCTGACGGTGTAGGGGCGGATCAGCCGGCCGGCCGCGTCGTCGAGCCAGGGCCCTTCCTGCGGGGGTGAGGCGTTCACTGACCGGCGCCACCCGCCGCTGCGGCCGCCTGCCGGGCGGGCGTCATCAGGTACGGGCGCACGCTCTTGACCAGCATCGCCATCTCGTAGCCGAGGACGGCGGCGTCGGCCTCGCGCCCGGCGAGGACGGCCAGGCAGGTGCCGGAGCCGGCGGTGGAGACGAAGAGCAGGGTGGAGTCGAGCTCCACGACGACCTGACGCACCTCGCCGCCGTCGCCGAACCGGACGCCGGCGCTGCGGCCGAGCGAGTAGAGCCCGGAGGCGAGGGCCGCCATGTGGTCGGCGGCGTCGGGGTCGAGCCCGTGGACGGATTTCACCAGGCCGTCGGAGGAGAGCAGGACCGCGCTGCGGGTGTACGGGACCCGCTGGACCAGACCGCTCAGCAGCCAGTCGAGATCCGAGGAATGGCCGTTCGGCACATTGCTCGCCATTGTGTGTCTACTCCTTGTGCGCGTCGCCGTGACGCAGCGACTCCTGGGGGGTGGGCTGGGACTCGGCGAGGCCGATCCCACGCTGGAAGGCGGCCATCAGGCCGGGGTCGTGCAGGGCGTGCTCCTCGGCGGGACGGGACTGCGGCTCGTCGCGCAGCTGGGGGACGAGGTGCTCCTGGGCGCGCCGCTTGGGCAGGTCGGGCCGGCCGGGCGCCTCGGGGCGGGACGCCGGCGGTACGGAGCCGAAGCCCGCCGGGGGGTAGGGACGCTCCGGGGCGGCCGGCGCCGCCGGGGCGGGCGGCCGGTAGGCGTAAGGAGCCGGGGCCGGGGCCTCCGTGGGTACGGGGGCGGGGTTGGCGGCCGTGACCGGCGCGAGCTGCGTGGTGGGGGCGTCGCCGGGGGGGCGCGGCGGCTCGGCGTGCTGCGCGTGCTGGGGCTGCGGGGCCGGGGCCTGCGGAGCCGGGGCCTGCGCCGGGATCTGGTGCTGCTGCGGCTGCTGGAGGTGCTGCGGGTGCTGCGGGTGCTGCTGCGGGGTGGCGCCGGTGACCGCGGCGGTCTGGCGCTCGTGCTGGGCGAGGCCCTCGGGGTCGGCGCCGAGGATGCCCTGCGGGAGGACGAGGACGGCCTGGATCCCGCCGTAGATGTTCGACTGGAGGCGGACGGCGATGCCGTGGCGCCGGGCCAGCGCGGAGACCACGAAGAGGCCGATGCGGCCGTCCTGGAGGAGGTGGGCGACGTTGACCTGGTCGGGGTCGGCGAGCAGGGCGTTCATCTTGTTCTGCTCGACGACCGGCATGCCGAGGCCGCGGTCCTCCACCTCGATGGCGAGGCCGGCGGTGACGTACTGGGCGCGCAGCAGCACGGTGGTGTGCGGCGCGGAGAAGACCGTGGCGTTCTCGACGAGTTCGGCGAGGAGGTGGATGACGTCGGCGACGGCGTGGCCGCGCAGGGTGCCGTCGATCGGCGGGACGAGCTTGACGCGGGGGTACTGCTCGACCTCGGCGATGGAGGAGCGGAGCACCTCGGTCATGGTGACCGGGTTGGACCACTGGCGGCGGGAGATCGCGCCGCCGAGGACGGCGAGGTTCTCGGCGTGGCGGCGGATGCGGGTGGCCAGGTGGTCGACCTGGAAGAGGCCCTTGAGCAGGTCGGGGTCCTCGACCTCGTTCTCCAGCTCGTCGAGGAGCTGGATCTCGCGGTGGACGAGGGACTGGAGCCGTCGGGCGAGGTTCACGAAGACCTCGACCTTCTGCTCGTTGCCGACGCTGGAGGAGAGGCGGGAGGCCTGGACGACGGCGGCGACGGCCGCCTCGTGGGAGCGGGCGAGCTCGGCGCCGAGCCGGTCGAACTCGTCGCCGTGGGTGGTGTCGGGGAGGGCGGGCCGGGGGGCCAGGTCCTCGCCGCGGCGCAACTGTTCGACGACCGAACGGAGTTCGCCCTGCGTCTGGGTGGCGTCGCGGCGCAGCGCGCCGACCCGGTCGAGGACGGCCCGGGCGGCGCGGTCGGCGCCGAGCGCGGCGGCCGTCACCGAGGCGACGGTGAGGGCGGCGGCGCCGGTGAGCGCGGCCCACAGGCCGGGCGTCGGGGCGGTACCGGTGGAGCGGAGGGTGAAGAGCACGGCGGCGGCGCCGCCGAGGGCGACGGCGACGGCGGGCAGGACCGAGGTGCGCAACAGCTGGGGGCGTATGCGGACTTCGACGGGGGCGGCCGTCGCGGGCCTGGTCTGGCTGGCGCCGGTGGTCGTGGTGCGGGCGCCCGAACGGCCGTGCCGCCCGCCCTCGCGGCGGTCGGACCGCGGGGCGGGTGCGCGAAGTTGTGACATGGGTGTCCTTGGTACGTGCCCGGGAAATCGGCGTACTGAGGGGTGCTTGCGGGTACTCGTGGGCTGGGGGGTTGGGGGGTGATTCGGGGGAGGCTGCGGTCGGGGACGGCAGGTGCGATGAGCCTACCGATGATCAGCGACCACACACTGTAGTCGTCAACCGTTCATGTGCGGTGCGCAGTTGGCAAACTTGCCCGTAGACCTGGGGAATCTGCTACCGACCCCTCGACGGACGGCCGATATCGATTGGCTGAAAGTCGCCTGTTTGGCACAGGAGTTGTCGAGGACCGGAACCGTACGAAAGAGGGCGGAGAGGCCAATTGACCTCTCCTCTCTGCGGAAACGCGCCTGGCGCACCGCCGAGCGGAATCCCCCGGAGGGGCCCGGGACCGCCTCCTCCACCCCCCTCCGTCACGGAGCGTGAGCGCTCTGGGGTGGGGTGTGGCTGCCATCCTGGACGCATGAACGCCGAAGCCGAGCTCTCCCGCCGTCCGCTGCTCGTCGTGGACGGGGCCAACGTCGTGGGCTCCGTGCCGGACGGCTGGTGGCGTGACCGCCGGGGCGCCGCGGAGCGCCTGCGGGACCGGCTGGCCGCGCACGGCGGGCCCGCCGACGGGCCGTTCCCGGGGCCGTACGAGATCGTGCTGGTGGTCGAGGGCCGGGCCCGGGGCGTCGGGTCGGTGCCGGAGGTGCGGGTGGAGGAGGCGCCCGGCAGCGGCGACGACCTGATCGCCGAGCTGGCCCGCGGGGCCCACGGCCGGCCGTGTCTGGTGATCACGGCCGACCGGGAGCTGCGCCGCCGCGTGGAGGAGACGGGCGCCCACTGCGCGGGCCCCCGCAGCCTCCCGGGCGGCTGAGCGGCGGCGTGGCGCGCCCCCGCGCGTCACTCACCCGCCGCAGCCGCCGCATCCTCCTCCGCAGCCCCCGCAGCCGCCTCCGCTGCCTCCGGCCCCGCCGTCCTTGTCCTTGTCCTTGCTCGACGACGAGCCGGACCCCGAGTCGAAGACGGTTCCGAGGAACGCGCAGACGAGCACGATTCCGATGATGATGAGCACCGCTTCCCCCACGGTCTCCCCCTTGCCGCACGGTGTGGTGTTTCCCTGCCCGGTTCTTACCCGACTCGCCCGGAAACAGAGCATGCTCGGCGACCCGGATTCGGTCAGCCGTGCGAGGAGGAAGGGCGTCCGGCGGGTGCTCCCGCGTGGAGGACCGTCAGGGCCGGGAGCGCCGAGAGGACGCCTCCGGCGGCCAGGACCCCAGGGCGGCGAGCTCCGCGACCGCGTGGTCGGCGAGGAACCGCCCGGGGTCCGGGGAGCCGAGCGCGGTGAGCGCGGTCTGGTCGCCGCCCGCGCACGCGGTGTGGAACGCGGGGTGCGCGTCGCCCGCGATGCGGGTGCCGACCTCGACCAGGGCCGGGCCCTCGGGGATGACGACGACCTCGGCGCGCGCGGGCCCGAAGCGGACGCCGAGCGCGTCCAGGGCCTGCTCGACGCAGGCGATCAGCGTCGGCGCCGGCGCCGGGTCCTCGTCGTCGCCGCCGTCCGCGCGATCGGCCTCCTCACCCTCTCCCACGCCTCCCCCGGAACACCCACGTGATCCTCGACAGCGCCACCGCCCAGGACCGGACGGCCGTCCGGTCCGCGCGCCGGCGCTCCCCGCGCGTCGTCAGCGGTCGCCCGCCAGGTCGAGGTCGCGCCGCGGTGCCTCGCCGCGGGTCTCCGGGGGCTCCGGGCGGCGCCACGGGCGGGCCAGGGGCTGGGACACGGCACGCCACCAGGGGTCCGCGGGCACCTTCCCCGCGGGCTCGAACGGCTCGCCGGGGCGGGGAAGCGCCACCGCCTGCCCGGCCTCCCGCGCCGCGTCGCGGGTCCACTCCCCCGGTTCCGCCCACGGGTGCGGGGCCAGGTTGAAGGTGCCCCAGTGGATGGGGAGCAGCACGCCGCCGGGCGTGCCGCCCTGGAGGTCCAGGTGGGCACGGACGCCTTCGGCGGGGGTCATGTGGATGTCGGGCCAGAACTCGGAGTAGGCGCCGATCTGGATCATGGTGACGTCGAAGGGGCCGTGGGCGGCGCCGATCTCCCGGAAGCCCTGGAAGTAGCCGGTGTCGCCGCTGTGGAAGATACGGTGGCGGGGGCCGCGGACGGACCAGGAGGCCCAGAGGGTGTGCTGCTGGTTGCGGATGGCGCGGCCGCAGAAGTGACGGGCCGGGGTGGCGGTGAGGGTGACGTCGCCGACCTCGGTGGACTCGTGCCAGTCCAGCTCGCGCAGGCGCGAGGCGGGGACGCCCCAGTGCTCCAGGTGGGCGCCGACGCCGAGCGGGACGGCGAAGAGGGTGTCGGTGGAGGCCAGCGCCTTGATCGTCGGCAGGTCGAGGTGGTCGTAGTGGTCGTGGGAGATCACGACGACGTCGACCGGGCCGAGCGCGGCGAGCGGCGCGGGCGCCGGGTGGAGCCGCTTGGGCCCGACGAAGGAGAAGGGAGAGCAGCGCTCTCCCCAGACCGGGTCGAAGAGGATCCGGACGCCGTCGATCTCGGCGAGCACGCTGGAGTGGCCCAGCCAGGTGATCCGCAGGCCGCTCGCGGCGGGGCGGGCCAGGTCGGCCACGGCCGTCGGGTGGACGGGGATCACCCCGGACGGGGCGCGGCGGGCGCGCGCCTCCCGCTCGAAGTAGACCTTCATCAGGTCGGCGGTGGAGCCGGAGGGGCCCCGGCGGGCCTCCTCGGGGTTCCGGAAGACGCCGTCGGCGAAGTGCGGCGAGCGGCGGATGCGGGCCAGCCGCTCCCCCGTGGGCTCGGCGCCGAAGGACTCGGGCCGCAGGGCGCGCAGCCGGGCCCGCAGCGAACGGTCGGAGCCGGTACCGGTCACAAGTCCTCCTGAACTCTGGGGGTCGTTCCATTATGGGCGGACGCGGAGGCGGACGGGCGGGCGACCGGGTGGCGGACCGGCCGGCGGCGATGATCATGACTCTGTCATGTGCTGTGTAGGCTGCTCGGCGTGGCGAGAGTGCGGTTGAGCGTGGCCGAGCGGCGCGAGGAGCTGCTGCGGGCCGCCGTCGAACAGATCGAGGCCCGGGGCACCACCGCCGTCCGCATCGCCGATGTGGCCGCGGCCCTCGGCGTCAGCAACGCGCTCGTGCTGTACCACTTCTCCACCAAGGAGCAGCTGGTCGCGGCGGCCTTCGCGCACGCCGCCGAGAGCGACCTCGCCGAGCTGCGCCGGCTCCTCGGGCGCCGCTCGACGGCGGTGCGGCGGCTGCGCGCCGCCATCCGCTGGTACGCCCCGAGGGGCCAGGCCAAGGGGTGGCGGCTGTGGATCGAGGCGTGGGCGGCCGGCCTGCGCGACCCCGAGCTGCGCCGGGTCGCCGCCTCGCTCGACCAGGAGTGGAAGCGCGCCCTGACCGCCGTGATCGAGGAGGGGGTCGCCGCCGGCGAGTTCCCCTGCCCGGACCCGGCGGGCGCCGCCTGGCGGCTCACCGCCTACCTCGACGGCCTCGCCGTCCAGACGACCGTCTACACCGGCGGCCTCTCCCGCGCGGCGATGCTCCGCTGGGCCGACACGGCCCTCGACCGCGAGCTGGGCCTCCCGACACCGGAGAACTGAGCGGCGCCCGGTGCCCCGGGCCGGGAACACGCCCCCAGGCCACGGCCCGGCACCCGAGCGGGCCCGCCGGCCGGCAGCATGGCGCAAGAGCCCGAGCCAGGGCCGGGGCCGGGGCCGCGGGCCTGGGCCAGGGCCAGGGCCTGGGCACGGGCCCGCGCCCGAGCTGAGGCCGGGGGCCGGGGCCAGGGCCGGGCCGAACGGCGGCGCACGGCCGAGCGGCACACCCGACGGCCAAGCGGCGCCGGGCGCGCAGACCGGCGGCAAGGCGCAAAGGCACGGGCCCGCGTTCGAGCCGGGCCGGGGGTGGGGGCCGGGGGCGGAAGCCGGACGCCCGGCCTCAGAGGAGTTCGTAGACCGCCGAGACCGTCACCTGCTCCTCGATCTCGCCGGGGGCGAGCGGGACGTTCTGTTCGTCGGCCGGGAGGGACGGGAGCGTGCCCTGGCCGGGCCGGAGCGAGTCGCCCTCGCTGAGGGAGACCAGCCGGCCCAGGCGGTGGCCGCTCAGCTTGGCGTGCTGGGAGGCCTTCTCGTACGCGTCCCGGTACGCGGCCTCGCGGGCCTTGGCGCGCAGCTCCTTCGGGTCGGCCACGTCGAAGACGACGCCGTTGACCCGGCCCGCGTCCCCCGTGGCGCCGTTGACGGCGCCGATGACCTGGCCGGCCCGGTCGATGTCCCGGACCTTCACGGAGAAGCTCTGGCTCGCCTGGTAGCCGGTCACCTTGGACTCGCCCCCGGTCGTCTGGGTGTAGACGGGGTTGAGGGAGAGGCTGTCGGTGCGGATGTCCCGGTCCGCGATGCCCTCCTCGCGCAACACGGCGAGCAGCGCCTTCGCCGCCGTGTTCTGCGCCGCCATCGCCTCCTTCGCCGTCGGCTTGGTGACCTCCACGCCCACCGAGAGGATCGCCAGGTCGGGGGCGGCGGTGGCGCTGCCGCTGCCCGTCACGGTGACGGTCGCCGGCGCCTCGGCCCGGGCGGCGGTCGCCCGCGGGGCGGGGCGCTCCGGCGCGGCGGCGAGCGCGGGGGCCGCGGCGCCCAGGAGCAGCGCTCCGAGGACGGCGCTGCCCGCGCCGGCGGCGAGCAGACGGGCGGCGCGGGCGCCGCGGTTCGGGAGGGTGGGCGCGGGGCGGTGCGGCACGGGCGGTCCCTTCGACGGTCGGGTGCCGGTGGCTCCGGCGGGCACATCCCAGCACCCGGGGCCGCCGCCTCCCGGGCGCCACTCCTGACCGCCGCCGCCCTTCACCTCTCCGTACCAGCGGATTTCCAGCCGAGCGGCTCTCCGTACGAGCGGCTGTCCTTACGAGCGTGCCGCCGCTCCCCCGCCCCGCCCCCGCTCAGGTCTGCACGAGCGGCGCGTACGCCTCCGTGCCCAGGCCGAAGGTCCAGGCGACGCCCTCCCGGGCGGTCCGGGTGCCGGGCGGCACGCGGAGCCAGTACGTGCGGTGGCTGCCGTCCGGCTCGGGCGTCGAGTTGACCACCTCGACCATCACCACGTCCTCGTCGTCGCCGAGCTCGATCCGCCACAGCACGCCCGCCTCGTCGCGGCCCTCGGGGCGGGCCCCGGAGGCGTCGAGGTAGCGCTCGTAGCCGTAGAACTCCAGCATCACGCGCCGCAGTTCGGCGTTCTCCTCGTCGCGGATGCGCTCCGGCGTGAGGTCCGCGAGGCCCGCCAGGAAGTCGGCCGTGACGGGCATGCCGCGCCAGGCGTGGAGGGCGAAGCCGTCCCGGTGGGCGAGCGCCGGGCCGTCGCCCCGGTCGAGCCGCCCGGCCTCGTCCCGGTGCAGCTCGACGGGGCGTTCGCAGACGACGGCGACCTTCTCGTACGGCCACCACCAGCCGGCCTGCTCGGCGACCGCGGCGAGTCCGGCGAGTCGGGTGCCGCGCCCGTCGAAGGCGGCGAGCCAGGCGGCGTCCTGCTGGCCGAGCACCGCGTCGTACAGCAGCTCCCGGCCCGCGAGCTCGGTGAGCGCGCCGGGTTCCTCCCGGTCGCCGAGCACGTCCAGGATCCCGGTCCTGATCCGCTCGGCGAGCGCCCGCGCCGGGTCCCACAGCCGGGCTCCGGTGGCCTGCCAGTGCGCCGTCCACCCGGCGGGGCCGAGCGCGTCGTGGAGGCGGCGGCGCTCCTCCGCCCAGGGCAGGGTCCGCACCTCCTCCCGCACCGACCGCCCCCGGTCCGCGAGGCCCGCGACCAGCTCGACGCCGGCGAGCGGCGACTCCGCCCACACCACACGCTCCGGCGCGGGCAGCCCCGCGAAGGCGTAGGCGAGCAGGACCCCGGCCTCCGCGGCCGTCCGGTCCGCCGCCCCGGTGGCGGCCGCGACGGCCCGCCACTTCTCGTACACGTCGCCCTCGTTCATCGTCCTGTCCCCCATGTCCGTCCGCTCCTCCGGCACCGTCCGGTCCCGTCTCAGTCCGCCACGATCCGGTACGCGCCCGGCACGTACTCCCGCTGCCGCACCACCCGGTACCAGCCTCTCGGCAGCACGATCGGCGCGTGCTCCTCGTGCACCAGCCGTCCGCCCTCGGGCAGTTCGAGCAGGAACGGGCCGTACGGTCCCGGCTCCCGCACCAGCCGGCCGGGGCCCGGGACCGCGTGGGCGTGTCCGGTGACCTCGCCGAAGGCGAGCACGAGCCGCCCCCGGCCGTCCCTCGGCTCGCTCCGCGCGTCCTTCGCCCGGGCGGGCACGGCCCGCTCGTCGACGGACACGATCAGCACGTCCCCCTGCCGGTACATGGCTCTCCCCTTCCCGTCCGGAACCCGCTGCCCGAACACGAGAACGACGCTAGGGGCCGCCACTGACAACGCCCCGGCCAGACCCCCCCCGGGCCGACCCCCCGCCCCTCCTGTCGGTACGCCTTGGTACAACTTCTTGGCGTCACGCCCGTACCGCCGTCCGTCGTCTGGAGCACCGTCATGACCATTGGGGCCTACCTGGAGGAGTTCCACGGCCTCCCCGTCTTCGACCTCCCGGACGCCGACTCGGGCGCCGCGCTGCCCGACCCGGCGGCCGTGGCCTGGCGGCTGTCCAGCCCGACCTACCGCGACGACGACGAGGAGAGCTGGGCCGCCGTCTTCGACCGCTTCCTGAAGACCGTGGACACCACGCGGGTCCGCGCGATCGTCGTGGGCGGCTGGGAGGACGCGTACGACGCCTCCTCCGCCGCGATCGTCACCGCGCTCATCGGCGCCAACGACCGGCTGACGGCCCTGGAGGCGGTCTTCCTCGGCGACATGACCATGGAGGACTGCGAGATCTCCTGGATCGTGCAGTCCGACGTGACGCCGCTGCTCGCCGCCTACCCGGCGCTGCGGGAGCTCGGCGTGCGCGGCGGCACCGGGCTCGTCTTCCCGCCGGTGCGCCACACCGGTCTGCGGACCCTGGTCGTGGAGACCGGCGGGCTCGGCGCCGAGGTCGTGCGCGGCATCGCGGGCAGCGAGCTGCCGGCCCTGGAGCGGCTCGAACTGTGGCTCGGGACCGACGAGTACGGCGGTGACTCCTCGCCCGGCGACCTGGCGCCGCTGCTCTCCGGCGAGGCCTTCCCGGCCCTGCGCAGCCTCGGCCTGTGCAACAGCGTGATCGAGGACCGGGTGGCCGCCGCCGTCGCGAGCGCCCCGGTCGTCGCCCGCCTCGACCGGCTCGACCTCAGCATGGGCGTGCTCACCGACGAGGGCGCGGCCGCGCTGCTCGACGGCCAGCCGCTGACGCATCTGACGGAGCTGGACCTGGAGCACCACTACCTCTCGGAGGCGATGGGCGAGCGGCTCACCGCCGCGCTCGCCCCGCACGGGGTGCGGGTCGTCCTGGACGACCCGCAGACCGCGGAGGACGACGGCGACGGGGACGTCTGGCGCTACGTCGCCATCGCCGAATGACCGCGGGCCCGCGCCTCGTGGTCGTCGGCGACCCGGCGGGGCGTCGCGTCGCGTTCTTCCAGGACGCGCTGCGCGCCGCCGGACTGCCCGGGGCGCGGGCCGTGCCGTGGACGGACGTCCTGCGCGGCGGGGCCCGCTTCGCGGCGGGCGAGACCGTCCGGATCGACTCGCCCGGCGAGGTTCCGGAGGTCGACCTGCTGCTGCGCGGCGCGGACGACCCGGCCCGGGTGGAGGGGAGCCGGCTCTGGTACGAGCGGTTCACCGCGGCCCTCGCCGGGCTCGCCGCCGAGGCGGGCCGCTCCGGAGCGGTGCTGGTCGACGACCCGGCGGAGACGGCCGTCCTCTTCGACAAGCGGCTCACCCACGGCCGGCTCGCCGCCGCCGGCGTGCCCGTGCCCGCCTCGCCGACCTCCGGCCCCGGCGGGGCGCCGGTGCGGGGCTGGGACGACCTGGTGGCGCTGATGGCCGGGGCCGGGCTGCGCCGGGTCTTCGTCAAGCCGGCCCACGGCTCCTCCGCCTCCGGGGTGCTGGCCGTGGAGACGGCCGGCGCGGGGCGGGTGCAGGCCGCCACCTCGGTCGAGCGGGACGGCGCCGGACGGCTCTTCAACTCGCTGCGGGTACGCCGCTACACGGGCGCGCGGGAGGTCGGCGCGCTGGTCGACGCGCTCGCCCCGGACGGACTGCACGTGGAGCGCTGGCTGCCGAAGGCGGTCCAGGGCGGCCGGGCGGCCGACCTGCGGGTGGTGGTGACCGGCGGGCGCGCCACCCACGCGGTGGTCCGCACCAGCCGTTCGCCGCTGACCAATCTGCACCTCGGCGGCGCCCGCGGCGACCTCGCCGCCGCCCGGACGGCGATCACCGCCGCCGGCCGCCGTTGGGAGGACGCGGTCGCCGTCTGCGAGGGCGCGGCGGCGGCCTTCCCGGGCACCCGGTGCGTCGGGGTGGACCTGCTGCCGGGCGCCGGCTGGCGCCGCTTCGCGGTCGGCGAGGTCAACGCCTTCGGGGACCTGCTGCCCGGCCTCACCGGCCTGGCGGGCAGCGGCGCCGAGGGCCTGGACACCTACGGCGCCCAGGTCGCCGACCTGCTGGAACACCCGCCCGCGCCCCCACCCGTACGCCCGCCCGCGAGCACCGCCGGCCCCCGCACCACAGGAACGAGCACCGCCCCGTGAACCAGCCCGACATGAACGCGGTCGTCGGCAGCCACGACCTGCTCCTGGTCACCCTCGACACCCTCCGGTACGACGTGGCCGCCGAGCTGGCCGCCGCCGGCCGCATACCGAACCTGGCCCGGCACCTCCCGGGTGGCCGCTGGGAGCGCCGGCACGCGCCCGGCAGCTTCACCTACGCCTCCCACCAGGCGATCTTCGCGGGCTTCCTGCCGACTCCGGCCGCGCCGGGACCGCACCCGAGGCTCTTCGCGGCCCGGTTCGCGGGCAGCGAGACCACCGCCGGCGGCACCTATGTGTACGACGCCCCCGACCTGGTCACGGCGCTCGCCGCCGACGGCTACCGGACGGTGTGCGTCGGCGGCGTCGGGTTCTTCAACGGGCGGCCGCCGCTCGGCTCGGTCCTGCCCGGCCTCTTCCAGGAGAGCCACTGGGAGCCGTCCTTCGGCGTGGCCTCGCCGACGTCGTTCGAGGCGCAGGTGGCCCGGGCCGAGGAGGTGGTGGCCGCGCTGCCGGCGGACCGCCGGCTCTTCCTCTTCGTGAACGTGGCGGCGCTGCACCAGCCGAACTGGTTCCACCTGCCGGGCGCCACCCGCGAGGCGGGCGACACCCGGGCCACCCACGCGGCGGCGCTTGAGTACGTCGACCGGCACATCGGGCGCCTCTTCGCGGCGATGAGCAGCCGCCGCCGCTGCTTCGCGATCGTCTGCTCGGACCACGGCACGGCGTACGGCGACGACGGCTACACGGGCCACCGGCTCGGCCACGAGGTCGTGTGGACGGTGCCGTACGCGCAGTTCACGCTGGCCGGTCCGGCCGAGGGGGCCGCCGCGTGACCGGCCTCCCGCTCCCCCGCCCGTACCGCTCGTACGTCTACGCCTACCCGCACAAGACGGCGTACCGTCCGCTGCCCGAGCGGCCGGAACTGGCGGCGCTCTGGGCGGACGAGCCGAAGGACGCCCTCTCGCTCTACGCGCACGTGCCGTTCTGCGAGGTCCGCTGCGGTTTCTGCAACCTGTTCACCCGGATCGGCGCCCCGGACGAACTGACCACCCGCTATCTCGACGCGCTCGACCGGCAGGCCGTCGCCGTCCGGGAGGCGCTCGGCGACGCGGCGCCGGTGCGGTTCGCGGCGGCGGCCTTCGGCGGCGGCACCCCCACCTTCCTGACCGCCGCCGAGCTGGAGCGGCTCTGCGACATCGCCGAGCACCGCATGGGCGCGGACCTGCGGGCGGTGCCGCTCTCCGTGGAGACGTCCCCGGCGACCGCGACCGCCGACCGGCTCGCGGTGCTCGCCGGGCGGGGCGCGACCCGGCTGAGCATCGGGGTGCAGAGCTTCGTGGACGCCGAGGCGCGGGCGGCGGTCCGGCCGCAGCGGCGGGCGGACGTGGAGGCGGCGCTCGGCCGGATCCGGGACGCCGGGGTGCCGGTGCTGAACATCGACCTCATCTACGGCATCGACGGGCAGACCGAGGAGTCCTGGCGGTACTCGCTGGACGCGGCGCTGGCCTGGCGGCCCGAGGAGCTGTACCTGTACCCGCTGTACGTGCGCCCGCTCACCGGCCTGGGCCGGACCGGGCCCGCCGAGTCGGACGCGGAGTGGGACGCGCGGCGGCTGCGGCTCTACCGGCAGGGCCGGGACCACCTCCTCGCGGAGGGGTACGAGCAGGTGTCGATGCGGATGTTCCGGCGGGCCGGCGCGGCCCCGTCGGGCCCCGACGACCACGCCTGCCAGACGGACGGCATGATCGGCCTGGGGTGCGGCGCCCGCTCGTACACCGCCGCGCTGCACTACTCCTTCGACTATGCGGTCGACATGCGGGAGATCCGCTCGATCATCGACGCCTACACGGAGAC
The DNA here is from genome assembly GCF_040633895.1 of Streptomyces sp. NPDC007863. Taxonomy (NCBI): domain Bacteria; kingdom Bacillati; phylum Actinomycetota; class Actinomycetes; order Kitasatosporales; family Streptomycetaceae; genus Streptomyces; species Streptomyces sp. NPDC007863. Next base: position 185,607 of record NZ_JBEYEI010000020.1, on the reverse strand, counting down.
CCGGGACTTCTCCCGGGCCGTGGTGGGCCGCCGGGTGGACGGGGCGGAGGCCCGCCGCCGCCACCTCCTGCAGTCGCTGCTGCAGGCGCGGGGCATGGAGCTGGCCGGGTACGAGCAGCGGTTCGGGACCTCGGCGCACGAGGACTTCGGCGCGGAGCTCGACCGGTTCGCGGGGTACGGCTGGCTGGACGGTGCGGCGCCGGCGGGGCTGCTCAGGCTGTCGCCGGAGGGGCTCGCGCACTCGGACGGGCTCGGCCCGGAGCTGTTCTCCCCCGCCGTACGGGCCGCGATGGCCGCGTACGAGCCGAAGTAGGGCCGGCCGTGGACCTGACGCTGCTGTACCGGGGGCCGCTCGCCTCGTGCGACTACGACTGCCCGTACTGTCCCTTCGCCAAGCGCCGGGACTCGCCGGAGACGCTGCGGGCGGACCGGGCGGCCCTGGAGCGGTTCACCGGATGGGCGGCCGGGCAGGACGGGGACCGGCTGCGGATCCTCTTCACGCCGTGGGGCGAGGGCCTCGTCCGCTCCTGGTACCGGCGGGCGATGGTGGAGCTGTCGCGGCTGCCGCACGTGGAGCGGGTGGCGATCCAGACCAATCTGAGCTGCCGGACCTCCTGGCTGGACGACGCCGACCCGGACACGCTGGCGCTGTGGTGCACGTACCACCCCGGCCAGACGCCGTACGACCGCTTCCTCGGCAAGGCGCTCGGCCTGGCGGCCCGGGGCGTGCGCTTCAGCGTGGGCGTGGTGGGGCTGCCCGAGCACCACGCGGAGGCGCTGCGGCTGCGGGCGGCGCTGCCGGAGCACGTCTATCTGTGGGTGAACGCCGCCGAGGGGCACACGTACACCGACGCGGAGGCGGCGGCGTGGACGGGCATCGACCCGCTCTTCGGCTACAGCCGGCACCCGCACCGGTCGGCGGGGCTGCCCTGCCGGACCGGCGAGTCGGTGGTGTCGGTGGACGGCGCGGGGACGGTGCGCCGCTGCCACTTCGTCAGGGCCGAGCTCGGCAACCTGTACGACGGCTCGTACCGTGCCGCGCTGCGGCCCCGCGCCTGCCCCCTCGCCGTCTGCGACTGCCACATCGGCTACGTCCACCTGGAGTCGCTGCCGCTGTACGACGTCTTCGCCGGCGGGGTCCTGGAGCGGATCCCCGCCGGCCGCCGGGCCCCCGGAGCTACAGGGGCATGAGGTCGGGGCGCTTGGCCTCGACGTGGTCGCCGGAGCTCTCGCCGCGCAGCCGCCGCCCGATCCACGGCACCAGGTACTCGCGCGCCCAGTGGATGTCGTCCCGGCGGACCTCCAGCGGCCCGCGGGCGGGCAGCGGCGGCCACGCCTGGTCCGGGTCGGCGGGCACCGGCAGGCCGAGGACCTGGGCGGCGCGCAGCGCGACCCGGGTGTGGCCCTCGGGCGAGAGGTGCAGCCGGTCGTCGTCCCAGGCCCGCCGGTCCTGGACCGACTTCAGCGACCACAGGTCGAGGACCGGGCAGTCGTAGCGGTCGGCGATGGCACGGACGTGGGCCGTGTACGTGGCGATCTTGCCGCGCAGGTGCTTGAGCACCGGTACGTCACGGGTGTCGAAGCCGGTGGTCACCATGACGGTGCCGACGGCGGAGGTGAGGTCCCGCACCGCCCGCTCGAACCGCTCGGCGACGTCGTCGGGGTCGGTGCCGGGGCGGATGATGTCGTTGCCGCCCGCGCAGAAGGTGACCAGGTCGGGGGCGAGCTCCTTGGCCCGCGGGACCTGCTCGGCCACGATCTGGTCGAGGAGCCGGCCGCGGACCGCGAGGTTCGCGTAGCGGAATTCCTGGTGGTCCGGCAGCTGGTCGGCGAGGAGCACCGCGAAGCGGTCCGCCCAGCCGACGTAGGTCCCGTCCGGCCCCGGGTCTCCGACGCCCTCGGTGAAGCTGTCACCGATCGCCGCGTACGACCCGAATCCCCCGACCGCCCCGAACACGTTCTCTTCTGTTGCTCTCGAATCGTCTGCCACGACAGCACATCCTTCCTTTAGGGATGTGACCTACGCGACCGTAAGGAGGGGTTGACGGCGGGTGATATATGCCACCGATAAAGAATTTGCCAAGCCCGGAATAGGGCGAAGGCCCGGCACGCGGGTGCCGGGCCTTCGCCGTGTCCGTCGGTCCGGACGGGTCAGATGGAGACCCCGTGCTGGCGCAGGTAGGCCAGCGGGTCGATGTCCGCGCCGTAGCTCGGCGAGGTGCGGATCTCGAAGTGCAGGTGCGGGCCGGTCGAGTTGCCGGTGGAGCCGGAGAGACCGATCTGCTGGCCGCCGCTCACCGACTGGCCGGCGGAGACGGCCAGGGAGGAGAGGTGGGCGTACTGCGAGTAGTTGCCGTCGGCGTGCTTGATGACGACCTCGTTGCCGTAGGCGCCGCTCCAGCCGGCGGAGACGACCGTGCCGGCGCCGACGGCGCGGACGGTGGTGCCGGAGGAGGCGATGAAGTCGGCACCGGTGTGGTAGCCGGAGGACCACATGGAGCCGGAGGCGCGGTACGGGGTGGAGACGCCGCCGGAGACGGGGGCGACCCAGCCGGACGCGGCCGGGGCGGCGGCGGCCGGGGCCGCGGCGCGCTCGGCGGAGCGGGAGGCGCGGGTCTGCTCGGTGACCTTCGCCGTGGCCTTCGGGGCGGCCTTGACGGTGGCCTTCGGGGCGGCCTTCGGCGCGGCGGCGGGCTTCGGGGCGGCGGCCTTGGCGGGGTTCTTGGCGCCGAGGGTGAGCTTCATGCCCGGGAGGATCAGCGAGGGGTTCTCGCCGACGACCTGGCGGTTGTCGGCGTAGAGCTGCTTCCAGCCGCCGGCGACGTCGTGGTCGGCGGCGATCTTGGACAGGTAGTCGCCGGCGACGACGGAGTACGTGGTCGGGGCGGCGGCCTTGGCGGCCGGGGCGGCCTGGACCTGGGCCTGCGCGGCGGCGATCACGGTGCCGGAGACGGCGGCCGGGGCGGCCTGCTCGGCGGCGTGGGCGCCGGTGGCGCCGATCAGCGGCAGCGCGACGACGGCGCCACCGGTGCCGGCGGCGACGAGGCCACGGGTGATCAGGGTGGACTTCTGGCGGCGGTGCTTACCCTTCGCGGGCATGGCGAATTCCTCTCCGGCGCCTGCGAGGTGAGCTGTCGGGTTCGGACTGGAGATGTCCGGCCGCGGTTCTCACGCGGCTTCACCCCTAGCCGTCCTGCATCGCGGGACCGGCGTACTTCCTTGGGTCCCCCGCTCCTGCCACGCGTGGACGGGTGTGAATTCCGGACGGTGGCAGGATTCGGCGGTCCGACCGGATTGACGGCGACGCTAGACGAGTGGGGTCGGCGCGAACAAGCCACGGAATTCGGCGGGCATTCCGGGACGATCTTCGGGCCCGGAATTCCGGTCACCCTCCGTGGATGACGGTCCCTCGATTCCCTTTTCGGGGAGGGTGGTTGGACCGGGCGGTCGGCCACGATCCGTCACCTTTATGACCCTGCTCACGCGCCGAATTCCATCTCCCCCTCAACCAGGGCGCGTTACCCCAAGACCTTCCAATACGGACAGATCGCCCATTACCGGCCAGGGGGGTGCGCCACGCCGCGCTCGACGGGATGATTGCGGGGGGAACCGATCTCGTACGGGCCCCGTGAACGCCTACCACCAGGAGCATCCGTGACGCAGCAGCTGCCGCAGGTCCAGCCCCTCGAACCCGGCGAGCCCGAGCTCGCGGCGGTCCGCAACTTCCGGGACGTGGCCGGCCTGCCGACCGCCGACGGACGCGCGGTCCGGCCCGGCACCCTCTTCCGCAGCGGCCACCTCGCCGACGCCACCGAGTCCGACGCGGCCTTCCTCTCCGGCCTCGGCCTGCACACGATCTTCGACTTCCGCAACGAGGCCGACGCCAAGGTGGAGGGCCCGGACGTGGAGCTCCCGGGCGTGCGGAACGTGAACATACCCCTGAGCGACCCGGCCGACGGCAAGGAGTTCTGGCGGATGGTCCGCGAGGGCGACCTCGACACGCTGCGGGACCTGCTCGGCGACGGCAAGGCGGCGGACCGGATGACCTCCGCGTACCGCCGGATGATCGTGGAACGGACCCCCGAGCACAGCCGGATCCTGCACTCCCTCGCCGAGGAGGCCGTCCCGGCCCTGATGCACTGCGCGGCCGGCAAGGACCGCGCCGGGCTCTCGATCGCGATCACCCTGCTCGCCCTCGGCGTGGAGCGCGAGGCCATCGAGGCGGACTACGTGAAGTCCGGCGCCCCGCACCGCCGCTACAAGGTGCGCCGCAGCTCCACCGCCCGGGACGCGATGGCGCCCGAGGTGATGGAGCTGCTGAGCCCGCTCTTCGACGCGCGGGTGGAGTACCTGCGGGCGGCCTTCGAGACCATCGACGCGACCTGGGGTTCCGTGGACGCCTACCTCGCGGACGGCCTGAAGCTGGCGCCGGAGACCCGCGAGCGGCTGCGCGAGCGGTTCCTCACGGAGGCGTGAGGCCGCGGGCCCTCCCGTCCGGTCACTGGTTCTGCCCGCCCAGCATGAAGAGCAGGTAGAGGAAGCCGGCGAAGAGGTGACCGGCGATCAGGTAGGCGAAGAGGCGGAGCACCAGCCCCTTGGGGAACTTCCCCTCGCCGCGCTCCTCACCGGTGACCGGGGCGGAATTCACTGACTTGTCGGACATGTCGACCAGCCTTTCGGGCTCAGCGGGAGTGCGGGGTGCCGCCGCCCAGGCACAGCTCGGCGGCGGGGCTCTGCAGGAGCGTGTGGACGAAGAGCACCTCGGCGCCGGCACGGCCGGCCGCGCCGATCCGGTGCGGGGTGAGCGAGTCGAAGTGCGCGCTGTCCCCGGGGCCGAGCAGGTGCACGGCGTCGCCGAGCGCGAGCCGGACCTGCCCTTCGAGCACGTGCAGCCACTCCTCGCCGGGGTGGACGCGCACGATGTCGGCCCGGGTGGCGTAGGGCACGTGGACGCGCAGGCACTGCATGGCCCGGCCCGCGCCGCCCGCCTGCCGGTAGATCCAGCCGTCGGCCTCGACCGGTTCGGAGCGGTCGGCGCGGATCACCGGGTCGCGTTCGGGCGGGGTCTCGCCCAGAAGCTCGGCGACCGTCGTACCGTAGATACGGGCGAGGGCGAGGAGCATCGGCAGCGAGGGCTGCCGGTTCCCGGTCTCCAGCCGCGAGAGGTGCGCCGGGGAGAGCCCGGCGCGCTGGGCGGCCGCCTCCAGGGTGAGCCCCCGGCGCCGGCGCAGCGCCCGCAGCTGCGGGGCGACGTCGGGCACGAGCTCGGGGGCGGCGGTTTCCGGGGCGGAGCCCCGGGGGACGTGGTCCATGCGTCCATTCCGCCAGGAACATGCCTCTGAGGCAACTTTCTTGCCTCAGAGGCAAAAATCCGTGGGAAGCCCGGCTCAGCGCTGCGCGACCGCCTGCCTGACCAGCGTCTTCCCGAAGTCCCACAGCAGACCGCCGCCGCCGTGGGCGTCCTCCATGACCGCCGTGAAGGCGGTGACGAAGCGGTCCACGTCCGCCTCGTCGATCACCAGCGGCGGGATCAGCTTGATCACCTCCAGGTGGTCCCCGGAGACCTGGGTGAGGATCCGGTGCCGCTGGAGCAGCGGGACCACCACCATCTGCGCGAAGAGCCCCTTGCGGGCCGTCTGGAGCATCGCCCACCGGCCGCGCAGCGCCAGCGAGCTCGGCCGCCCGAACTCGATGCCGATCATCAGCCCCCTGCCCCGGACCGCGTGCAGCAGCTCGTAGCGGGGCACGAGCTCCTCCAGGCGGTCCTTCAGGAGGCCGCCGACCCGCCGCACGTGCGCCACCGTCCCCTCGGACTCCATCACCGAGAGGACCGCGAGCCCGGCGGCCATCGCCTGGGCGTTGGAGCCGAAGCTCGCCGAGTGGACCAGGACCCGGTCCATGGACGAGTAGACCTTCTTGAAGATCCAGTCCTTGCCGAGGGTGGCGCCGACCGGCACGTATCCGCCGGAGAGCGCCTTCGCCACGCACACCAGGTCCGGCTCGACGCCGTCCTCGTGCTGGTACGCGTAGAAGTCGCCGGTCCTGCCGAGGCCGGTCTGCACCTCGTCGGCGATCAGCAGCGCCCCGTGCCGGCGGAGCAGCTCCTGGGCCGCGGCGAGGAAGCCGGGCGGTGCCTCGTGGACGCCCTTGCCCTGGATCGGCTCGACCACGAAGCCGGCCACGTCCCCCTTGCGGAGCTCGCGCTCCAGGGCGCCGAGGTCGCCGAGGGCGATCGCCGTGTCCGGGAGCAGCGGGTCGAAACCGGCCCGGAAGCCCTGCTCGCCGTTGACGGACAGGGCGCCGGTGGTGAGGCCGTGGAAGGCGTGGTCGCAGTAGACGATCCTCGGCCGGCCGGTGGCGTACCGGGCGAACTTCAGGGCGGTCTCGACGGCCTCGGTGCCGCTGTTGCCGAAGAAGACCCGGTCGAGGTGGGGGCTGTGGGCGAGCAGCCGCTCGGCGAGGAGTCCGGGCAGCGGCGGGCAGTCGAAGCGGGTGAGGTCGGGGAGGTCCGCGTCGAGGACGTCGTGCAGGGCCTTGCGGACGACGGGGTGGTGCCGGCCGAGGCCCATGACGCCGAAGCCGGCGAGCATGTCGAGGTGGTCGTTGCCCTCGGCGTCCCAGAAGTGGGCGCCGGCGGCCCGTTCGTAGACCTTGTCGAAGCCGATGGTGTGCAGCATCCGCGGCAGCTGCGGGTTGAGGTACCGGGCGTGCAGTCCGTACCGCTCGCCGCCGCGTTCGGCGAGCAGCGCCCGCAGGTCGAACCCGTCGCTCATGGCCCGCCCCTCAGCTCCCCTGGACGGTCTCGCGGACCGCGCGCAGCGACTCCTTGAGGGAGCCCATGGTGGCGAGCACGGCGGTGGGTTCGTAGCCGCAGTGCGCCATGCAGTTGGCGCAGCGCGGGTCCTTGCCGCGGCCGTACTTGTCCCAGTCGGTCTCCTCGACGAGTTCGCGGTAGGTGGGGACGTAGCCGTCGCTCATCAGATAGCAGGGGCGCTGCCACCCGAAGAGGGAGTAGTTGGGGATCGCCCAGGCGGTGCAGGGGAAGTCCGCCTTTCCTTCGAGGAAGTCGAGGAAGAGCGGCGAGTGGTTGAGGCGCCAGCGGCGGCGGTTGCCGCCGGCGAAGGCCTTCTTGAAGAGTTCCCTGGTCTGTTCGACGCCGAGGAAGTGTTCCTGGTCGGGCGCCTTCTCGTAGGCGTAGGCGGGCGAGATCATCATTTCGTCGACCTGGAGGTCGTCGTTGAGGAAATTCAGCACCTCGATGATGGTCTGCGGGGTGTCGGTGTTGAAGAAGGTCGAATTCGTGGTGACCCGGAATCCGCGCCGCTTGGCCTCCTTGATCGCCGCCACGGCCTCGTCGAACACGCCTTCCTTGGCGACGGATTCGTCGTGGCGTTCGCGCAGTCCGTCGATGTGCACGGCGAAGGCGAAGTACGGGGAGGGGGTGAAATTGTCGAGCTTCTTGCGGAGCAGCATCGCGTTGGTGCAAAGAAAAACGTATTTCCGGCGGGCGACCAGCTGGCGGACGATCTCGTGGATCTGGGGGTGCATCAGGGGTTCGCCGCCGGCGATGGAGACCATCGGGGCGCCGGACTCCAGGACGGCGCCGACCGCCTGGGCGACCGGCATCCGCTGCTTGAGGATGCCGGCCGGATGCTGGATCTTGCCGCAGCCCTCGCACTTGAGGTTGCAGGCGTAAAGCGGCTCCAGTTCGACGATCAGGGGGAACTTGTCCCGCTTGCGGAGCTTCTGTTCGAAGAGATAGGTCCCGACCCGGACGGACTGACGGAGCGGCATGGCCATGACCGGCTCACCTCCTGGGGAGCAGCAGAGAACGGTGCCATTCGAAGAAAGCGGGAAGGACGGCACGGAGGACGCGGAAGGCCGATATTCCCCCGCGTACCGTGCCGATCCGGACCAGTTCGTGTTCGGGGGCGTCCACGACCACCCGTACGGCCGCAAGCGGGCGGGGTCCGGCGGCCCGGGCGGTACGCAGGGTGGCGGCGGACTCCATGTCGACGGCGATCGCTCCGCCGGCCGCCAGCGCGGCCCGCTCGGGGCCCCGCACCACGTGGTCGGAGCCGGTCAGCGGGCCGGTGTGCACGGTCCGCCCGGGCACCGCCCGGGCGAGCGCCTTGACGAGCAGGTCGGTGCCCTCGCAGGCGAGGGCGCCGTCCGGGCCGCGGGTCTCCTCGGCGACGACCAGGTCGCCGGGGTGCATCCCGGGGGCGAGTCCGGCGCAGAAGCCGGAGGCGATGACGGCGGCGCCGCCCCAGCCCTCGCGGGCGAGGGCCCGCTCGACCCCGCGGGCGGCGTGGGCGGGCCCCATGCCCGTGCGCACCACCCGGACCGGTCCCGGCGCCCCGCCGCGCTCGCCGCCGCCGCGCAGGGCGAAGCGCTCGATGCCGAGGGCGCAGGCGACGAGGAGGGGCGGGACGGCGGCCTCCGGCTCCGCCGGAGGACGGCCGCGCTCCATCACGGGCTCCCGCCGGGGGTGGGCTCGCCGTGCACGTACCGGCCGAGCGCGGTGAGCGGGAAGACCTGACGGTAGAGGTGGTAGTTGATGGAGAAGTCCCAGGGGAAGCCGGTGCCGGTGAAGTACGGCTCGTCCCAGGAGCCGTCCTCGCGCTGGGTCTCCACCAGCCAGGCCACGCCCCGCCGGGCGCTCTCGGAGTCGCGCTCCCCGGCGGCGAGGAGGGCGATCAGCGCCCAGGCCGTCTGGGAGGCGGTGGAGGTGCCGCGGCCGATCCAGGAGCGGTCGTCGTACGAGCGGAGGTCCTCGCCCCAGCCGCCGTCCGGGTTCTGCGCGGCGGCGAGCCAGGCGACGGCCCGGCGGATCGCCGGGTGGGAGGCGGGGAGTCCGGCGGCGGTGAGGGCGGGGAGCACCGAGCCGGTGCCGTAGACGTAGTTGACGCCCCAGCGGCCGAACCAGGCGCCGTTCGGCTCCTGGTCGGCGAGGAGCCAGTCGATGCCCCGGCGGGTGCGGGGGTCGTCGGCCCGGCCTTCCCAGGCGAGCATCTCCACGACGTGGGCGGTGACGTCGGCGGAGGGCGGGTCGATGACCTCACCGAAGTCGCAGAAGGGCAGCTTGTTGGGCAAAACGCCCGTGTTGTCGGCGTCGAAGGCGGCCCAGGCGCCGTTGCCCGACTGCATGCCGGCGGTCCAGCGGGCGGCGCGGGCGACGGCCGCGTCGACCCGGGCGGGGTCGGGGTGGCGGACCCGGCGCAGGGCGAGGATCACCTCGGCGGTGTCGTCGATGTCGGGGTAGTTGTCGTTGTGGAACTCGAACGCCCAGCCGCCGGGCGGGAGTCCGGGCCGGCGGACGGCCCAGTCGCCGGCCTTGGTGATCTCCTCGTCGAGCATCCAGTCGGCGGCCTTCACCAGCGCCGGGTGGTCGGCGGGCAGGCCGGCGTCGGCGAGGGCGATGGTGGCGAGGCAGGTGTCCCAGACCGGGGACTGGCAGGCCTCGACCATGCGGACCGGGCCCTCGGGCTCCTCGCGCCAGACGGCGAACCGGTCCAGGGACTCCAGGCCGGCCCGCATGACCGGGTGCTCCAGGTCGTAGCCGAGGAGGTGGAGGGCGATCACCGAGTAGACGGCGGGCGGCTGGATGCCGCCCCAGCAGCCGTCGTTCTCCTGGCGTTCGACGATCCAGCGGGCGGCGGTGTTCATGGCCGCCCGGCGCAGTCCGCGCGGGGCGAAGCGGTGGTAGACGTGCAGCGCCTGGTCGAGGCGCTGGAAGAGGCCGTCCCAGCCGGTGAGCGGGGCGAGCGGGCGCTTCGGCGCAGGGAGGTCGGGGTCGGTGTGCAGCTCGTCGAGGGGGAAGGGCGCCGGGCGGACCGGGCGCTTCGCCGAGACGACGGTGAGCGGCACGATGGTCTGCCGGGCCCAGCAGCCGAAGTCGTAGATGTTCAGCGGGAACCACTTCGGCAGGAACATCAGCTCGGGCGGCAGCTCGGGCAGGTCCTCCCAGCGCCACCAGCCGAAGAGCGCGAGCCAGATGCGGGTGAAGACGCGGGCGGCGGCGATCCCGCCCTCGGCCCTGATCCAGGCGGCGGCGCGGGCCATGTGCGGGGCCTCGGGCCGGTCCCCGGCGAGCCGGAGGGCGACGTACGCCTCGACGGTCGCGGAGAGGTCGGCGGGCCCGCCGTGGAAGGTGGGCCAGGTGCCGTCCTCGTACTGCCGGCTCCGGATGTGCCGGGCGGCGGCCGCGGTGGTGTCGGGGTCGGAGATGCCGAGGAAGCGGCGGAGCAGGAGGTCCTCGGCGTCCATGGTGACGTTGGTCTCCAGGTCGCCCTTCCACCAGCCCTCGGGGGCCTGGCGGGCGAGGAGGTGGTCGGTGGCCGCGCGGACGGCGCGGGCGGCGGCCTCGTCGAGGCGCGCGGGTGAGGTGGCGGAGTGCGGTGGAGTGGTGCTGGCCGCGGGCGCGAGGGGGCCGAGAGCCCCGGCGTTTCCGTCGGTCGTCGCTGTCATGGCTTCCCCTTCGTGGCAGTCGGTTCCTTCTGCTCCTGCGGGTCTGCCGTCGGCCGGTGCGGGTGGCACCGGCCGGCGACTGCGCACTCATATCTGGCTGTGGGTGATCATTTCTTCCGTACGACGACGAAGTCGGCGAGGGCGATCAGCTGGTCGCGCACCCGGGCGGGCATGTCCACCTCGTCGAGGGCGCGCAGCGCGATCGCGTGCTGGCGGCGGGCCTCCCCGGCGGTCCACTCGCGGCCGCCGGCCTCCTCGATGAGGGCGGCGCGGTAGGCGAAGTCCTCCTCGGTGAAGGAGTCGAAATCAGGGGACTCGGCGTCCTGGGCGAGGAGCCGGCCGAGCCGCTCGGACGCCTCTCCGCCGGCCGCGAGGGCGGCGACGACGGGCAGCGACTTCTTCCGCTGCCGCAGGTCGCTCCAGGTCTGCTTGCCGGTGGCGTCCGGGTCGCCCCAGATGCCGAGGAGGTCGTCGACGGCCTGGAAGGCGAGGCCGAGATGATAGCCGTACTCCTCCAGCTTGTCGGCGGTGCGGTCGTCGGCGCCGCCGAGGACCGCACCGATCGAGACGGCGCAGGCGAGGAGGGCGCCGGTCTTGTTGCCCTCCATCTCCAGGCACTCCTCGACGCTGACCCGGTCGCGGTGCTCGTAGGAGATGTCCTGGGCCTGGCCGTCGATGAGCTTGCGGTTGGCCGTGGTCAGCCGGCGGGTGGCACGGCCGGCCTCGACGGTGCCGAGCTCCAGGAGGACTTCGTTGGCGAGGGCGGAGAGGGCGTCGCCGACGAGGATCGCCTGGGCCGGGCCGAACACCTTCCACACGGTGTCCCGGTGGCGGCGCTGCTCGTCGCCGTCCATCAGGTCGTCGTGCAGCAGCGAGAAGTTGTGGACGAGCTCGACGGCGACGGCTCCGGGGAGGCCGACCTCGGGCGCGGCGCCGGCGGCCTCGGCGGAGAGCAGGGCGAGCGCGGGGCGCACGGCCTTGCCGCTGTCGGCGTCGGTGGGGTTGCCCTCGGCGTCGATCCAGCCGAAGTGGTAGGCGGCGACGGTGTCCATGGGCGATGCGAGACGGCCGACGGCCGCCCGCATGACGGGGGTGGACAGGGTCCGCCCCCTCTCCAGCAGGGCGCTGACGTCCGCGGTGTCGACGGCCGGGGTCCCCGGGGGCACGGTCGGCACGGTCTCTCCTCTGGTTCCTGTGATCACACTCATGCCGCCTCCTGCAGCGGATGGTCGTGGCGGCGGCCGAAGGCGGAGAGCGCGGCGCCGGCGGCGCTGAAGCCGCTTCGGACGGCACCCTCCATGGTCGCGGGCCAGCCGGTGGCGGTCCAGGCGCCGGCCAGGTAGAGGCCGGGCGCACGGGTGCGGGCGCCGGGGCGGAGGCGCCCGACGCCGGGTGTGGGGGCGAAGGTGGCGGTCCGCTCGCGGGTGACGAAGAAGTCGCGGACCCCGGCGCCCCGGGCGGCCGGCAGCAGCCGCTCCAGCTCCGGGAGGTAGCGCTCGCGGAGCGCGGCGACGGGGGTGTCGATCTCGTCGTGGGCGGCGGACTGCGAGACGGCCAGGTACTGGCCGGGGCCGGTGAGTCCGGAGGACGCGGTGCGGTCGAAGACCCACTGGACCGGGGAGCCGAGGGCGGTGAAGAAGGGCCGCTTCAGGACCTTGCGGTCGTAGACGACGTGCAGGTCGAGGATGGGCGCGGTGCCGATGTCGAGGAGCCGGTCGGCGTCGTCGAGGGCGTCCTCGGGGAGCAGGCCGTGGGTCTCGGTCTGGGGCACGGCGAGGACGACGGCGTCGGCGTCGAGCCGCTCGCCGGGCACGTCCACGGCCCAGCGGCCGTCGTCGGTGCGGGTGATCCGCTCGGCCTTGGTGCGCAGCAGGGTCCGGACGCCGAGTCCGTCGAGGGTCTTGCCGGCGAGGGTGTCGTGGAGGTGGCCGAGCGGCACGTGGGCCCAGCCGATGTCGGCGGCGCCGGGGTCGGTGAGCAGCCCGGTCTTGAAGACCATGGCGGCGAGCCCCATGGAGGCGTCGGGGGCGGGGGCGTTGAGGGTGGGGATGCCGACGAGGTCCCAGAGGGCCTCGATGGCGCGGGGCGACTGGCCGTGCCGGCCGAGCCAGGTGGCGAAGTCGATGCCGTCGAGGGCCGGGTCGGCGGGGTCGAGCCTCTTGAGGGCGAGCGCGGCGCGGCCGACGGAGGCCCGCTCGGCGAGCGAGAGGTGGGGGTACGTGGCGAGGCTGCGGGCCAGGTGGAAGGGGACCGGCAGCGGGTCGCGCCGGATCCGTCCGAGCCGGGGCCCGCGCGGGTGCGCGACGTCGAGGACGGGCACGTCGAGCCGGTCCTGGAGGGGCGCGAGCCGGGCGCCGTCGACGCGGTCGAGGAACCAGCGGTAGGCGGTGCAGCAGCGCAGGTACACGTGCTGGCCGTTGTCGACGGTCAGCTCGCCCCGCCGGAAGGAGAAGGCGAGCCCCCCGAGCCGGGGCCGCCCTTCGAGCAGCGTGACCGCGACCCCCGCCTCGGCGAGCCGGATCGCCGCGGTGACCCCGGCGAGTCCCCCGCCGACGACGACGGCGGTGGGGGTCCCGGGGGTGGGTCCGGGGGTTCCGGTGGGGGCCATCAGGCGGGCCTCCTCGCGGTGCGGCGGGCGATGTGGCGGGCGTCGAGGCCGGAGAGGCCGCGGACGGCGACGTACGCCTTCTCGGGGCCGGGCAGCGAGACGCGGCCGCGGAGCACGGCGTCGGGGTCGCGCTCGATGCGGTCGAGGAGGCGGCGGTAGATGCCGGCCATGGCGGCCACGCAGGCGCCGCTGCGCCGGTCGAGCATCGGCAGCAGCCGGTAGCCCTCGACGAAGAGGGCGCGGGCGCGGCGGACCTCGAAGTGGACGAGTCCGGCGAAGTCGGCGCCGGCCGGCAGGGTCCGGGCGCCGAAGCCGTCCTCGCAGCCGAAGCGGGCGAGGTCCTCGGCGGGCAGGTAGGTGCGGCCGTTGGCGGCGTCCTCGCGGACGTCGCGCAGGATGTTGGTGAGCTGGAGCGCGAGGCCGAGGGTGTCGGCGTACTCGGCGGCCCGCTCGGACTCGGCGGCGCCGGGCTGGGTGCCGAAGACGCCGAGGGAGAGCCGGCCGATGGCGCCGGCGACGCACCGGCAGTAGACCTTGAGCTCGTCCCAGGTGCGGTAGGTGGCGCCGCGGACGTCCATGAGGACGCCGTCGATCAGCTCGTCGAGCCCTTCGAGGGGGATCGGGAAGCGGCGGGCCGAGTCGGCGAGGGCGACCGCGACGGGGTCGGTGTCGTCCTCGGCGACGTCGCCCTTGCGGACCCGGTCGAGCAGCGCCCGGGTGGCCTCCAGGCGCTCGTGCTTCTCCTCGGGGGCCAGCGTGCCGTCGCCGATGTCGTCGACCCGCCGGGAGAAGGCGTACAGGGCCGACATGGCCTGCCGCTTGTCGGCGGGCAGCAGACGGATCCCGTAGGCGAAGTTGCGGGCCTGCTGTCCGGTGACGGCCTCGCAGTAGCTGTACGCGGCCTGTACCGGCGCGGACGGCCGGACGGTCGTGTCCTCGACGGTCATGTTCCCCCCTCGGAGCGGGCCCGGAGCAGGACCGCTCCGACCTGGCGCGCCAGGCTGGGCCTGGTGGGCTTCGGCGGTCCGGCGAGGACGTCGAAGCCGGCGTCGGCGATGGCGTCGAGCGCGGCGAGTCCGCCGGCGGTGAAGCCCGCGAGCAGCAGCCGCAGCCGGCCGTGGACGCTGCCGACGAGCGGGCTGCCCGCGTGCAGCAGGGCGCGGGCGCGTTCGGCCTGGAAGGCGACGAGGGAGCGCACGGCGGACCCGGCGGTGGGCCGGGCCAGCTCCTCCTCGGTGACGTGGAACCGCTTGAGGTCCTCGGCGGGGAGGTAGATCCGGTCGCGGCCGAGGTCCTCGGCGACGTCCTGGAGGTGCTCGACGATCTGGAGGGCGGTGCAGATCTCGTCGGAGCGGCGGATCCGCTCGGGCGTCTCGGTGCCGGTGATGCCGAGGACGAGCCGGCCGACGGGGTTGGCCGAGAGCTCGCAGTACGCGAGGAGGTCGTCGTACGTCTCGTACCGGCTGACCAGCTGGTCCTGGCGGTTGGCCTGGATCAGGCCGAGGAACGGGCCGGGGGTGAGGCCGCGGCGCCGCACCGTGGGCTGGAGGGCGCGCAGCAGCGGGTGGCGGGGGGTCCCGTCGAAGACCCGGTGGAGGTCCTCCTCCAGGGCGTCGAGGAGGGGGAGCGGGCCGGCGTCGGCTCCGAGGCCGAAGGGGCCGGTCGCGCCGGGGGCGGCGTCGCCGTCGCCGATGTCGTCGACGAGCCGGGCGTAGCCGTAGACGGCCATGAGGTCGTCGCGCCAGTCACGGGGCAGGAAGAAGGGGGCCACGGGGAAGTTCTCGTCCGCGGCCTTGCCGAGTGTGGTGCGCGAGGGGTCGTCGGCGCGCACGTGCCGGGAAGCCGTCACCGGGCGGCGCCCGGCGCGGGGACGGCGACACCCACGTGAAGCTGGAGATTCTGCGTCATGGCCGTCATATCTCCCGTTCTACACTGCCGATCCAATCCATCCTATTTCGGACACGCCGCCGCGCACGGAGCACGCGCCCGCCGGGTGTCCCGGGGGCGCCATGGGCGGTGTGGATCGGACCGGTACAGCTTACGTTGTACGAGGGATGTCGCCATTCGGGGGGTCTGCCGCCGCGCCGGACCGCGCCGGCCGGGCTGACCTGTGGCGATGGCACGGGCCCACCGGAGGTCAGCGGGCGCGGGCTCCGGAGACGACCATGGCGAGGGTGGTCTCGACGACGTCGTCGCGGCGCCGGGCGGAGAGCCGGCGGAGCGGGCCTTCCAGGAGGAGCAGCGAGAGGCCGTGCACGGCCGACCACGCGGCGGCGCCGGCGGAAGGGCGTCGCCCGCCGCTGCGGTCGAGCGTCTCCAGGGTCTCCCGGAGGAGGGTGAAGGCCCGGATCTCGGGCTCCGGGGGCGCGGGGACGCAGGCCGGCGCCTCCCCGGCGGCGGGGCGGACGGTGCCGAAGGCGGCGCGGTAGAGGCCGGGGTGGTCGAGGGCGAAGCCGACGTAGCCGCGGCAGAGGGCGGCGAGCCGGCGCTCGGCGGCGAGCGCGGGCTCGTCGGCGCCGGGCTCACGGGCGGCGGCCCGCTCCATGGCCTCGGCGAGCCGGGCCCTGGCGTGGGCGCGGACGGTGCGGAGCAGTTCGCCGCGTCCGTCGAAGTGCCGGTAGGCGGCGGTGGGCGAGACGCCGACCCGGCGGGCCGCCTCGCGCAGGACGACCCTCTCGGGGCCGCCTTCGGTGGCGAGGTCGACGGCCGCGCAGATCAGGGCGTTGCGCAGGTCGCCGTGGTGGTAGTTCTTTCCGCCCGAGATCCCTGCCATGGGCTCATCCTGCCCGATGTTGACCGCATGAACATTCCAGGAAGGGGCGGGACCGGCGAAAACCGGAAGCGCCCCCGCCGGTGGGGCGGGGGCGCTGCGCACGGGGTGCGGCGGGGAACTCAGCGGGCGGTCTCGCGCTCGTACGCCTTGAGGACCTCGTCGGTCGGGCCGTCCATGAGGAGCTGGCCCTTCTCCAGCCAGAGCACCCGGTCGCAGGTGTCCCGGATGGACTTGTTGCTGTGGCTGACCAGGAAGACCGTGCCGGCCTCCTTGCGCAGCTCGCGGATGCGCGCCTCGGACCGGATCTGGAACTTGCGGTCACCGGTGGCGAGCGCCTCGTCGATGAGGAGCACGTCGTGGTTCTTGGCGGCCGCGATGGCGAAGCGGAGCCGGGCGCCCATGCCGGAGGAGTAGGTGCGCATCGGCAGGCTGATGAAGTCGCCCTTCTCGTTGATCCCGGAGAAGTCGACGATGTCCTGATACCGCGCGTGGACCTCCTCGCGGCTCATGCCCATGGCGAGGCCGCCGAGGATGACGTTGCGCTCGCCGGTCAGGTCGTTCATCAGGGCCGCGTTGACGCCGAGGAGCGAGGGCTGGCCGTCGGTGTAGACCTTGCCGCTCTCGGTGGGGAGCAGGCCGGCGATGGCGCGCAGCAGGGTGGACTTGCCGGAGCCGTTGGTGCCGATGAGGCCGATGGCCTCGCCGCGGTAGGCGGTGAAGGTGACGCCGCGGACGGCGTGCACCTTGCGGACGCCGCGGGTGACCTCGGCCTTGCCCTTGCCGACGATCCGGCTGAGGGCCGCGGTGGCGCTGCCCTTGCCGCCGCCTCCGGTGTTGACCCGGTAGACGATGTGGACGTCCTCGCAGATGACGGTGGGCGCCAGGGGGTTCTGGGGGGTGTCAGCCACGGCCGTACCTCTCCTCAGCCTTCCAGAAGTAGACGAAGCCGCCGATGCCGAAGAGCAGCGCCCAGCCGAGGGCGGTGGCCCAGACGTGGGCGGGCAGGTTCGAGGCCGCGTAGCCGTCGATGAGCGCGAAGCGGACCAGGTCCATGTAGACCGCCGCCGGGTTGTACATGAGGACGTCCGCGATCCAGGCCGGCTTGTCCGCGAGCATCACGGGGATCGAGAACATGACGCCCGAGGCGTACAGCCAGGTCCGCATGACGAAGGGCATCAGCTGGGCGAGGTCGGGGGTCTTGGCGCCCATCCTGGCCATGATCATCGCGAGGCCGATGTTGAACACGAACTGCAGCAGGAGCGCCGGGATCAGCAGCAGCCAGCTGAGCGAGGGGTAGCTGCCGAAGGCGATCGCGACGGCGGCGAGCACGACCATCGAGAACAGCAGCTGCTGGAGCTGCTGGAGCGAGAAGCTGATCGGGAGCGTGGCGCGCGGGAAGTGCAGGGCGCGGACGAGGCCGAGGTTGCCCGAGATCGCGCGGACGCCCGCCATGACCGAGTTCTGCGTGAACGTGAACACGAAGATGCCGGTCACGAGGAAGGGGATGTAGACCTCCTTGCTCATGCCGCGGCCCGCGTTCAGGATCAGCCCGAAGATCAGGTAGTAGACGAGGGCGTTGAGGAGCGGGGTCGCCACCTGCCAGACCTGGCCGAGCTTGGCCTGGCTGTACTGGGCGGTCAGCTTCGCCGAGGAGAACGCCAGGATGAAGTGGCGGCGGCTCCACAGCTCGCGGATGTACTCGAACAGTCCGGGTCGGGCGCCGCTGACCGACAGGCCGTACTTGGCGGCGAGGTCGCCCGGCGCCAGGCCCTCGTCGACGGAGGACGGGGGCGCGCTCATCGCGACCGCCCCGCCCTGGTGAATGTCACTCACAGTCGAAACTTTCGTGTTCAAGATGTGCGGCTCGTCGGAATACCACGATGTCGGACGGCCGGTGTGGCGACTCGGCGAGTCATCGGGGTTGCCACACCGTACGCCATCGCGGTGACCGGCCGGTGACGTGGGAGTCCCGGCCGGCCCCCGCTCACTTCAGGCGGCTGGACACCATGATCGAGACGAGGTGCAGCACGGTCTGGAGCAGTGCGATGCCCGCGAGGACCGCGACGCCGAGCCGGGAGAAGAACAGGTCGCCGCGCACCTGGTCGGCGATGGCGAGGACCAGGATCAGGAGCGAGGCCTCGATGCCGAGGATCAGCCGGTGGAACTTGAGCGCGCCGGCGGCCCGGCGGGCCAGCGCCATGCCGGAGGAGCGGGGCTCCGAGGCGGCCTCCTTGACCGGGGGCATGCCGTT
The DNA here is from genome assembly GCF_040633895.1 of Streptomyces sp. NPDC007863. NCBI lineage: Bacteria > Bacillati > Actinomycetota > Actinomycetes > Kitasatosporales > Streptomycetaceae > Streptomyces > Streptomyces sp. NPDC007863. The sequence continues at coordinate 167,505 of NZ_JBEYEI010000020.1, read as the reverse complement.
CTGGTGGCGGGCGACGCCGACCAGGTCGGTCTCCGCCTTGATCAGGATGGCGCCGAGCGCGGCCAGGGTGCCGAGGAAGGCCCACAGCCAGTCGATCCGGCCCTCGCCCCACAGATCGGCGGCGCGCAGGCCGAAGCCGACGAGGACGGCGGCGTCGCACAGGTAGGCGCCGACCCGGTCCAGGTAGACGCCGGCCAGCGAGTACTGCTTCTTCCAGCGGGCCAGCTCGCCGTCGACGCAGTCGAGCAGCAGGTACATCTGCACGGCGACGACGCCGAGGACGGCGCCCCAGATCCCGGGCAGCAGCAGCGCCGGGGCGGCGAGCACGCCGAAGAGCGTCATCAGATAGGTCAGCTGGTTGGGCGTGACCTTGGTGTCCGCCAGCCGGCGGGTGATCCGGAGGGAGATCTCCCGCATGTAGAGGCGGCCGCCCCAGTGCTCGCCGCTCCGCCGGTCCTTGACGCCCGGCGGGTGGACGACGGGGCGGAGTTCAGCTACCGATGGCTTGGGCATAGTCGGCGTACGCGTCCCTGATCTGTTCGGTGGAGAGGTCGAGGTGTTCCAGGATGGTGAAGCGGCCCGGCCGGGTCTGCGGGGCGAAGTCGACCGCCCGCACGAACTCGTCGACCGTGAAGCCCATCTCCTCCGGCCGCACCGGAAGGCCGTGCCGGCGGAGGGTCTCCACGATCGCGAGGGAGTCGTCGCGGGCCCCGCGCAGGTGCATCGCGAAGGCCGCGCCGAGGCCGCACTGCTCGCCGTGGCTGGCCGCGCGGGCCGGGTACAGCAGGTCGAAGGCGTGGCTGATCTCGTGGCAGGCGCCCGAGGAGGGCCGGGTGTCGCCGCTGATGGACATGGCGATGCCGGACATCACCAGTCCCTCGGAGAGGGTGACGAGGAAGTCGTCGTCGCCGACTCCGCCCGGGTGCCGGAGCACCGCCTCGCCCGCGCTGCGGGCCATGGCGGCGGCCAGGCCGTCGATCTTCTCGCCGGTCTCGCGGTGGGAGAGCTCCCAGTCCGCGAGGGCGGAGAGGTTGGAGACCGCGTCGCCGATGCCGGAGCGGACGAAGCGGACGGGGGCGTCCCTGATCACGTCGAGGTCGATGACGAGCGCGATGGGGGTGGGCACCCCGTAGGAGCCGCGGCCGTTGTCGTTGTCCAGGGTGGACACCGGCGAGCACAGGCCGTCGTGCGAGAGGTTGGTGGCGATGGCGACCAGCGGCAGCCCGACCCGGGCCGCCGCGTACTTCGTCACGTCGATGATCTTGCCGCCGCCGAGCGCGACCACGGCGTCGTACCGCTTGCCGCGCATGGCGTCGGCCAGCTCGACGGCCGCGTCGATGGTGCCGCCGGCGACGGTGTACCAGTCGGCACCGGGCAGCTCGGCGGCGAACCGGTCGCGCAGCCTGAGCCCCGACCCGCCGCTGATGGCGACGGCGATCTTGCCGCTGCTGGAGATCCTCTCGTCCGCCATGAGCGCGGAGAGCCCCTCCAGCGCACCCCGGCGGATGTCGACGACGACCGGCGACGGGATCAGTCGGGTCAGTACCGGCACGCGATCTCCCGGCCCTTGGCGAGATCGTCGTGGTTGTCGATCTCGACCCAGGAGACCTCGCCGATGGGCTCCACGTCGACGGTGAAGCCGCGGTTCACGAGCTCCTGGTAGCCGTCCTCGTAGTAGAGGTCGGGGTCGCGCTCGAAGGTGGCCTTCAGGGCGTCGGCGAGCTCCTCGGCGGCCTCGGGCTCGATGAGGGTGACGCCGATGTACTCGCCGGTCGCGTCGGCCGGGTCCATCAGCTTGGTGATCTTCCGGACGCCGGCGCCCTCGGCGGCGACGACCTTCATCTCCTCGTCGGCGAGCGACTTCACCGTGTCGAGGGCGAGGATGATCCTCTTGCCCTCGCCGCGGGCGGCGAGCAGCGTCTTCTCGACGGAGACCGGGTGGACGGTGTCGCCGTTGGCGAGGATCACGCCGCGCTTCAGGACCTCACGCGCGCACCACAGGGAGTAGGCGTTGTTCCACTCCTCGGCCTTGTCGTTGTCGATCAGGGTGAGGGTGAGGCCGTACGTCGCCTCCAGCTCGGCCTTGCGGGCGTAGACGGCCTCCTTGCGGTAGCCGACGACGATCGCGGCCTCGGTGAGGCCGACCTCGGCGAAGTTCTTCAGCGTGAGGTCGAGGACGGTGGTCTCGCCGTCCACGGGCACGAGGGCCTTCGGGAGGGTGTCGGTGTACGGGCGCAGTCGCCGTCCGGCACCGGCTGCCAGAACGAGGCCGATCATGCTGTTTCTCCTTCGTCATGAACAGCGGGCGCTCCGGAGGAGACCCAGAAGCGGATGGACTCCACGAGCACCACGAGGGCGAGCGCGCCCGCCAGGGCGGTCAGCGCCAGGGTGAAGTCGTCGCCGCGGTCCGTCAGGAGGGCGGCGAGGACGGCCACCAGGAGCGTGCGCCCCTCGTGTCCGCCGGTGACGCGCACCAGCCAGGCGGGCGGCGCGCCGGTGCCACCGCGGATGCGGTACACCGTGTCGTAGTGATGGTAGGCGACCGCCGCGACCAGGCCGAATGCCGCGGGGACGGCCTGCGGCACGTCCGAGCGGGCGGCGAGCAGCAGCACGGTGGTGTACTCGGCGGCGCGGAAGAACGGCGGGACGAACCAGTCGAGGGCGCCCTTGAGGGGGCGGGCGACGGCGAGCCCGGCGAGGACCGCGTAGCCGCCGGCGGCGCCGACGGTGGCCCAGCTCCCGACCGGGGCGGTGGCCGCGACGGAGATCATCAGGGCGGCGCCGAGCAGCGCGGCGACCGGGGCCGGCACCGGCAGGCGGCGGGTGATCCGGGCGACCGCGAGCGCGATCGGGCCGGAGTCCGCGAGGTCGGCGAGGGCCCGGGCGGCGCGGTCGGTGCGCGGACCGCGGCGCTTGACCGAGCGCAGCAGCCGGCCGGCCGTGGTGTAGCAGGCGGCGAAGGCGCAGCCGACGATCAGCGCCCAGAAGACGATCCGGGGGCTGGTGGCGGCGGTGAGGACGGCGATCATCGCCCAGCGCTCGCCGATCGGCAGGATGATCATGCGGCGGGCCCAGACGGTCCAGCCGACGCCGTCGAGCTTGCTGGAAAGCGCCAGGCTGGTCTTGGCGGTGGAGCCCGCGGCGGCGGAGTCCGCGACGTTGGACTCGTTGAACGAGAAGTCGACGACGTGCCGGCAGGTCATGAGGACCATGGCGGCGAGCGCGAGCGTCCACACGTCGTCGCCGTTCCGGGCGGCGCCGAGGGCGAGACCGGCGTAGAAGGCGTACTCCTTGGCCCGGTCGAAGGTGGCGTCGAGCCAGGCGCCCATCGTCGAGTACTTGAGCGCGTACCGGGCGAGCTGCCCGTCGGTGCAGTCCAGGACGAAGGAGACGAGCAGCAGCACGCCGGCGGCGACGTAGCCGCCGCGCTCCCCGGTGGCCGCGCAGCCGGCCGCGATCAGGGCGGTGAGCAGCGAGGCGGTGGTGACCTGGTTGGGGGTCAGCCCCCGGCGGGCGCACCAGCGGGCGATGTACCGCGAGTAGGGGCTGATGAAGAAGGTGGTGAAGAAGCCGTCGTGGGCCTTCACGGCGGAGCGGAGGCGGACGGCCTCGTCGTCGACGCCGTCGACGGCGGCGCGGGCCTCGTGGCGGGCCGCGGCGTCGGTGGGGACGGCGGCGACGAGGGTGCCGAGCGCGGGCCGGTGCACGGCGACGCCGTCGGCGTCGAGGGCGCCGGCGACGGTGCCGGTGAGGTCGTGGTCCGGCACCGGGGCGGCGGGCTCGGGGGCGGCGGCCAGCGCGCGGGCCAGGGCCGGGCGGGCCTCGGGCTGCGCGGAGAGCGCCCCGGGCACGGCGGCGGCCGGGAAGCGGGGGTCGGTCAGCGCGAGCCGCAGGGCGTGGCGGTGTCCGACGAAGCGGGAGTCGACGAGGGCGACGCGCTCGCCCGCGGGGACGGCGGCCAGGAGGGTACGGGCCTCCTCGGCGCCGGTGGCCCATCGGACGTGGAAGCCGAGCGACCGCAGATCACCGTCGAGCGAGGATCCGGGTGCCGGCGGGCCGGTGAGGATGGCGGTCGACAGACGAACTCACTCCTTGGAACGGGCAGAGGGCCGGCGGGGCCTGTCGGCCCCGGGCGTGGCGGTGCGCCCCGGCACCGGGCGGCGGCACGTCGGCTGAGGCTATCGGATCGACGGAGCGTGAGTTCACCGAGGCTTCGCACGCCGGACGCCCCCCGGTCCGCCCTCCGCCGCCGGGATGCGCCGCGCTCCGCGCGATCATCATCGGGGATCGGCGGCCCGCCCTCCAAACCGGTGCCGGGGACCACCCGGACGGCATTCCGGCAGGTGATCGTACGAATACCGGCCCCGATGGCATCGTCGCAGGTCAGAGCAATGACAACGGTGTTCAGTACCGTGTTGCACATACCCCCCACCCGTAGTTCACTGGCGAATCGGGGCACCGACGGATCAGGACTTGGGAGGCCACGTCATGGGGGCTGGACACGACCACGGGCACAGCCACGGAGGCACGCCGCCGACGGGTACGGCGGGGGCCGCGTACCGCAGCCGGTTGCGGATCGCGCTCGGGATCACGCTCTCCGTGATGGTGGTCGAGATCGTCGGCGGCCTCGTCGCCGACTCGCTCGCGCTGATCGCCGACGCGGCGCACATGGCGACCGACGCGATCGGGCTCGCGATGGCGCTGCTCGCGATCCACTTCGCCAACCGCCCGCCGTCCGGGAACCGCACCTTCGGCTTCGCCCGCGCGGAGATCCTGGCGGCGCTCGCCAACTGCCTGCTGCTCCTCGGCGTCGGCGGGTACGTGCTGTACGAGGCGGTGCAGCGGTTCATGGAGCCGGCCGAGACCAAGGGCGGGCTCGCCATCGCCTTCGCCGTGGTCGGCCTGGTGGCCAACGTCGTCTCGCTGTCCCTGCTCATGCGCGGGCAGAAGGAGAGCCTGAACGTCCGGGGCGCCTATCTGGAGGTCCTCGCCGACGCGCTCGGCTCGGTGACCGTGATCGTCTCCGCGGCGATCATCCTGGCGACCGGCTGGCAGTACGCCGACCCGATCGCCTCCCTCGTCATCGGCCTGATGATCGTGCCGCGCACGGTGAAGCTGCTGCGCGAGACCCTGGACGTGCTCCTGGAGGCGGCCCCCAAGGGCGTGGACATGGCGGAGGTGCGGGCGCACATCCTGGCGCTGCCGGGCGTCGAGGACGTGCACGACCTGCACGCCTGGACGATCACCTCCGGGATGCCGGTCCTCTCCGCCCACGTGGTCGTGGACGCGGGGGCGCTGGACTCGGTCGGCCACGAGAAGATGCTGCACGACCTCCAGGGCTGCCTGGGCGACCACTTCGACGTGGAGCACTGCACCTTCCAGCTGGAGCCGGCCGGGCACGCGCAGCACGAGGCGAAGCTGTGCCTGTGAGGGGCGGCGGGGTCTGTGAGGGCGGTGGGCCCGGCTGTTACGCTCGTCGTACGAACACGTGCGTGAGAGGAGCTGAGGTTGATGACCGTCGCGATGGAGGCCGCCGTCCGCGGCCGCACCCGGTCCTGCTTCAGCTCCCGGGTCTCCGGCTGACCTGATCCCGGTTCTTCCACCGGTCCGTCACGTCGTCGGCCGGAGCCCTTTCACACAAGGGTTTCCACGTTGTCCGACAACGACATCCAGAACACTTCCGCGTCCCACGACGCCTTCTTCGCCCTGCACCACGGTCTGCCGCGGCAGGGTCCCGGCTCCGACGCCACCACCCGTCGCCTCCTCGCGCTCGCGGGACGGCTGCCCGGGCGTCCGCGCGTGCTCGACCTGGGCTGCGGCCCGGGCCGCTCCGCGCTGCTCCTGGCCGCCGAGGCGGGCGCCGAGGTGACCGCCGTCGACACCCACGAGCCGTTCCTCGACGAGCTGCGGGCGGCGGCCGCCGCCCGCGGTCTCGCCGGCTCGGTCCGCGCGGTCCACGGCGACATGGGCGCACTGCCCTTCCCCGACGGCTCCTTCGACCTGGTCTGGGCCGAGAGCTCGGTCTTCGTGCTCGGCTTCGACCGGGCGCTCGCCGAGTGGCGCCGACTGCTCGCGCCGGGCGGGACGCTGGTCCTCACCGAGTGCGTGTGGACCACCGACGCGCCCGCCCCGGAGGCCCGCGCCTTCTGGGACGCGCACTACCCGCTCCGTACGGTCGGCGAGCTCGCCGCCGTCGCGGTCGGGGCCGGGTACCACGTGCTCGGCGCCTTCACCCAGCCCGACGGCGACTGGGACGAGTACTACGTCCCGCTGGCCGCCCACGCCGACGCCGCCGACACCTCGGTGCCCGGCATGGCCGAGGCGGTGGCGGGCGCCCGGGCGGAGATCGCGCTCCGCCGCGACCACGGCGGCGACTACGGCTACGCGGGCCTGGTGCTCCGCCCGGCCGACCCCCGCTGGCCCACCCGCCCCGAGCGGGAGTCCGACCACGCGGCCGTACGGGAGGTGACCGCGGCGGCCTTCGGGTCGCCGGCCGAGGCCGAGCTCGTCGACGCCCTGCGCGCCGACCCGGACGCCTGGCTGCCGGGGCTCTCGGTGGTCGCCGAGGCCCCGGACGGCTCGGTCGCCGCGCACGCGCTGATCACCCGCTGCCGGGTGGACGGGGCACCGGCGGCGGCGCTCGCGCCGGTCTCGGTGGCGCCGGAGCACCAGCGCACCGGTGCCGGGCAGGCCGTCACCCGCGCCGTGCTCGACGCGGCGCGGCTGGCGGGCGAGCGGCTCGTGCTGGTGCTCGGCCATCCGGAGTACTACCCGCGGTTCGGCTTCGCACGGGCGTCCGAGTATGGAATCAAGCCAGGTTTCGACGTTCCGGACGAAGCGATGATGGCGCTGGTCCTGGACGGTTCCGGGCCCGTTCCGCCGGGCACGATCGCCTATCCGGCGGCTTTCGGCGTCTGACCTGCCCCTGACGGTCCTCCGTCGCGCCCGCCGCTCCCCCGCGCCGGTGTACTCCGGTGCGGTGGGAGCGGCGGGCTCCGGCCGCCGAAGTGCGGACAAGCCGGTTTTGTACGGCAGACTGGGTGCGCCCCCAGGGGCCGAGGACCGAAGCGAAGGATGGGTATGCCGACCACACAGGGCACCACGGCCGAGATCGCGCCGGGGCTTGCGTCTCAGCTCGCGTCGGACGGCAGGGCGCCGTCCGCCACCCCGGAGCCGATCATGCTGGAACTGGTCGACGAGGCCGGGAACACCATCGGTACGGCGGAGAAGCTCGCCGCCCACCAGGCCCCCGGGCAGCTGCACCGCGCCTTCTCGGTCTTCCTCTTCGACGAGGAGGGCCGGCTGCTGCTCCAGCGCCGGGCGCTCGGCAAGTACCACTCCCCCGGCGTCTGGTCCAACACCTGCTGCGGGCACCCCTACCCGGGCGAGGCCCCCTTCGCGGCGGCCGCCCGACGCACCTTCGAGGAGCTCGGCGTCTCCCCCACCCTGATGGGCGAGGCCGGCACCGTCCGCTACAACCACCCGGACCCGGCCTCGGGCCTGGTGGAGCAGGAGTTCAACCACCTCTTCGTCGGCCTGGTGCAGGCCACCCCGCGGCCGGACCCGGAGGAGATCGGGGACTACGCCTTCGTCACCCCGGCCGAGCTGGCCGAGCGGCACGCGGCCGCGCCGTTCTCCGCCTGGTTCATGACGGTGCTCGACGCGGCGCGTCCGGCGATCAGGGAGCTGACGGGTCCTGCCGGGGGCTGGTGACCCGGCCCTCCGCCGTCCCCGGCCCCGGTGCCATCGGGGCCAGGGGCAGCGCCGCCCAGATGATCTTGCCGCCGCCCGCGGTGTGCTCGACGTCGCAGGCGCCGCCCGACTCCAGGGCGATCTCCTTCACCAGGAGCAGCCCCCGGCCGCCGGTCTGGCCGTAGTCCGCCTCCAGGGCCTTGGGCCGGTAGGGGTGGTTGTCCTCGACGGACACCCGGACCCACTCCGGCCCGATGGCCACCTCGACCGCTATCTCCGGGGAGAGCAGCGCCGCGTGCCGCACGGCGTTGGTGACCAGCTCGGAAACGATCAGCAGCAGCCCGTGCCTGATGTCCTCGTGGACCGGAACTCCCTGGCGGGCCAGCAGGTCGCGTACCGCGTGCCGGGCCTGGGGGACGGAGACGTCGACCGCGGGAGCGGTGAAGCGCCAGACTCCTTCGTAGGACGGTGGCCGGGCGGGGACACCTCCGCGGGTCTCCATGGTCCGGTTCCCACCCTCGTGCTCGATTCTCGCCACAACGCGAGTCTTGGCAATCCGGAGGGACATCCCGACCTACTGACCAGAAGTCGACACCTATCGGCCACCTTCTGATCGATGCCGTACGTCGACGTCACTTGTCCGACTGATCCTGCGCGATATCCGGGGGAGCCACGGGAGGCGCCGCACCGGCCGGTTCCGGCTTCGGGGTGACCATGCCGACGATCCTCCGGCCGCCGACACCGATCGCGATCAGCCCCAGGCCGTCGAAGAGCAGCGCCAGCGAGAAGAAGCAGCCGATGACGTACCGGCTGCTGTCCGGCCAGTCGAAGAGCACCAGGACGCCCAGGAGCACCCCGAAGGCGCCCTGGAACAGCGTCCAGCCGAACTGCGGGCCGCGCGTCACCACGCTGCCGACCAGCCGGAACACCCCTCCGGTGAGGAAGAGCAGGGCCGCGAACATCGTCAGCGCCTCGGCGGTGCCCTCCGGGTGACGGAGCACCACGCAGCCGGCCGCGAGGTTCACCGCCGCGACCACCGCCGCCAGCCAGAAGGAGCCGGTGCCCCGGGACGCGTACGCCTGGAGGAGGCCCACCAGGCCGCCGACGAGCAGCAGCCAGCCGAAGAGCCACATGGACGTCAGGGTGGCGAACCCGGTGTAGACCAGGCCGACCACGCCGCAGATCACGAGGATCACGCCGAGCGCGGCCAGCCAGCCGAAGCTCCGCCCGAGCCTCTTCCCCTCGCGGGCCATCTCCTGCACGGGATCGAGGTCCTCGTCCCGGTTCTCCTTGGCCATCGTGCCTCCTCGCGGCTGCCTGACGACCCCTTCCCGATCGTACGGTCGGCACCGGTGGATAGCATCCGGCCCATGGAGACCGTGGAGCCCGTGGAGCCGCAGCTCGTCGACACCGTCACGGACGGGGTGGCGACCCTCGTCATCAGCAACCCCGCCAAGCGGAACGCCATGACGGCGGGGATGTGGCGGTCGCTGCCCGCCGTCCTCGGCCGCCTCGCCGCCGACCCCGCGGTCCGGGTCCTGGTGCTGACCGGCGCGGGCGACACCTTCTGCGCCGGCGCCGACATCGCGACGCTGCGCGAGCCGGGTGACGAGCAGCAGGCGCTCGCGGTCCGCGCCGAGGAGGCGCTCGCCGCCTTCCCCAAGCCGACCCTCGCCGCCGTCCGCGGCTACTGCGTCGGCGGCGGCAGCCAGCTCGCCGGCGCCTGCGACCTGCGCTTCGCCGCCGAGGGCAGCCGCTTCGGGATCACCCCGGCGAAGCTCGGCATCGTCTACCCCTCGTCCTCCACCCGGCGGCTTACCGCCCTGGTGGGCCCCGCCGCCGCCAAGTACCTGCTCTTCTCCGGCGAACTCATCGACAGCGAGCGGGCGCTGCGGACCGGCTTCGTGGACGAGGTGCACCCAGCCGGCGAGCTGGCGAAGCGGGTCGGGGAGTTCTGCCGGATCCTCGCCTCCCGCTCGCTGCTCACCCAGGCCGCGGCCAAGGAGTTCGCCGACGGCCGGCTCGACCGGGACGCCCACTGGGCGGCGCAGGCGCACGGCAGCGGCGACACCGCCGAGGGTGTCGCCGCCTTCCTGGAGCGCCGCGCGCCCCGCTTCACGTACGGCCTCTGAGGCTCAGCCCTGCGGCAGGTCCTCGGTCACCGTGCCGCGCCACCGCTCCACCAGGCGGGCGGGGGCCTTGAGCGGCGAGCCGGCGTCGTACGGCGGCTGGGGGTCGTACTCGGTGAGCAGCTGGACGGTCATCGCGGCCTCGTCCCCGGCGATCCGGCCGAACAGGTGCAGCCCCATGTCGATGCCGGAGGAGACGCCGGCGGCCGTCACGTACTTGCCGTCGAAGACGACCCGCTCGCCGGTGGGTTCGGCGCCGAGCGCGCGCAGCTCCTCGTAGGCCAGCCAGTGGGTGGTGGCGCGGCGGCCGTCGAGCAGCCCCGCGGCGCCGAGGAGCAGCGAGCCGGTGCAGACCGAGGTGGTCCAGGTGCTGGTGGAGTCGGCGGTGCGCAGCCACTCCTGGATCTCCGGGTCGTGCATGGCCTGGCGGGTCTCCGGGCCGCCGGGGACGAGGACGATGTCCGGGTGCGGGACGTCGGCGAGGGCCTGGTCGGCGACGAGCGCGAGGCTGCCCTGGTCGTTGCGGACGGGGCCGGCCTCCTTGGCCACGAGGACGGTCTCCGCGCCGGGGAGGCGGGACAGGATCTCGTACGGGCCGACGGCGTCGAGCGTGGTGAAGCCCTCGAAGAGCAGGACGGCGATCTGCATGGGTGTGATCCCTCTCAGCTGGCGGGTCCGGTGGCGGGTGCGGTGACAGGTGCGGTGGCAGGTGCGGTGACGGGTGCGTGGAAGCGGCGGCGGTAGTCGGCGGGGGCGGTGTCCAGCGCCTTCACGAAGGCGCGGCGCATCGCCTCCGGGGTGCCGTAGCCGGCGGCCCGGGACACCTCCTCGACGCCGCGGGTGGTCTCCTCCAGGAGCCTGCGGGCGTGTTCGAGGCGGATCCGGTCGACGTAACGGCCCGGGGTGACGCCGGTCTCGGCGTGGAAGGCGCGGGCGAAGTGGCGGGGCGAGAGCCGGGCGCGGGCGGCGAGCCGCTCCACCGACAGGTCCCCGTCCGGGTGCTCGGCGATCCACGCCTGGACGTCGCGCAGCGGTTCGCGGCGCGCGGTCTGGGCGGCGAGCTGGGCGCTGAACTGCGCCTGGTTGCCGGGGCGGCGGAGGAAGACCACCAGCATCCTGGCGAGGGCGAGGGCCGCCTCGCGGCCCAAGTCCTCCTCCACCAGCGCGAGGGCCAGGTCGATGCCGGCCGTGACCCCGGCGGAGGTGGCGATCCGGCCGTCCCTGACGAAGATCGGGTCGGGGTCGACCTCGACCTCGGGATGGTGGCGGGCCAGGTGCTCGCAGGCCATCCAGTGGGTGGTGGCCCGGTGCCCGTCGAGGAGTCCCGCCTCGGCCAGCCGCAGCGCCCCGGTGCAGACCGAGACCAGCCGCTCGACGCGCGGCCCGTGGACGCGCAGCCAGTCGACGAGGGCCGGGTCGACGCCCCGGGTGCCCTCGCCGCCGGGCACGATCAGGGTGTGCGGCGGCCCGTCGGCGACGGCCTCCTCCAGGGAGGTGTCGGGCAGGATGCGCAGGCCGCTGGAGGTGCGGACCGGTCCGCCGCCCGGGGAGGCGGTACGGATCGGATACGGGTCCCGCGCGGCGCCCGAGGCCCACTGGGCGCCGTGGAACACCTCGACGGGGCCGGTGACGTCGAGGCTCTGCACGCCGTCGAAGAGGACGACGAGGACGGGACGCTGGGTCATGCCTCCATCCTTCGGGGCGGCCTGGGCGGCCGCAAGGACGGCCACCCCACCTTTCCTGCCATCCGGGCGAGCCGTGGACCGGGGGCCGTTCCCTCCGTACCAAGCAGTCGGTTAGGTTCTGGTGCCATGACGACCTCTCTGCCGCCGCGGGCCGGGCGCCGCTGCCACAACGCCCTGAACCCGTTCCACTCGACGCTGTACTTCTCCCCCGACCTGGACCGGGAGTTCGGAGCCCTCGGCCTCACCGACCCCGCCGCCATGCGGCTCGCCGCCCGCAGCGCCCCGCTCGGCGCCGTCGGGGCCGGCACGGTCGCCGCGACCTTCTACAACTACCGCTGGGAGCTCCTCGACCGGCACCTGCCCGCCGTCTGGGAGACCGCCGCCCCCGCCGCCGTCCTCGACGCCCGGCTGCGGGCCGTCGACGCCACCCTGCGCCGGCTGCTCGGCGAGGAGGCCGTCGCCTCCCCCGAGATGGCCGAGGCCGCCGTGCTCGCCCTGCGGGCCGCCGAGGCCTGCACCCGGCACGCCCGGCCGCTGTACTCCGCCAACGCCGACCTGCCGGTCCCCGCGGAGCCGCACCTCGCCTACTGGCACGCCGCGACCCTGCTGCGCGAGCACCGCGGCGACGGGCACCTGACGGCCCTGCTCTCCGCGGGCCTCGACCCGGTCGAGGCGCTGGCCTCCCACACCGCCACCGGCAAGGGCATGACACCGCGCTGGGTCCTCGGCAGCCGGGGCTGGAACCGCGCCGACTGGGAGGCCGCCCGGGAGCGGCTGCGCGGACGCGGGTACCTCGACGCGGACGGCGAGCTGACGGAGACCGGCAAGCGGCTGCGGGAGGAGCTGGAGGAGACCACGGACCGTCTGGACGCCGCCCCGTACGAGCACCTCGGCGCGGCCGGTGTGGAGCGCCTCACCGAGCTGGGCCGCGGTTTCCTGGCCGCCGCCGCGGGCGCGGGCGCCTTCCCCGACGGTCTCGTCGGCAAGGACTGAGCCCGGGGACGCCGCGCGGCGCGCGCGGATCCGGGCCGGTTGCCGCGTCCGGGTGACGGACGCGGCACAATGCACGGGCAAGCCAGTGGTACGAGCAGACGGGTCGGGACACGGTGACGACGTCCATCGAAGCAAGGATCGCCGAGGAGCTCGGCGTACGCGAGCGACAGGTCAGGGCGGCGGTCGAGCTGCTCGACGGCGGCTCCACCGTGCCGTTCATCGCGCGCTACCGCAAGGAAGCGACCGAGATGCTCGACGACGCGCAGCTGCGCACCCTGGAGGAGCGGCTGCGGTACCTGCGCGAGCTGGAGGACCGGCGCACCGCCGTCCTCGACTCGGTACGGGAACAGGGCAAGCTGACGGAGGAGCTGGAGGCCCGGATCCTGGCCGCCGACACCAAGGCGCGCCTGGAGGACATCTACCTGCCGTTCAAGCCGAAGCGGCGCACCAAGGCGCAGATCGCCCGCGAGGCCGGGCTCGCGCCGCTCGCGGAGGGGCTGCTCGCCGACCCGTCGGTGGAGCCGGCCGCCGCGGCGGCGGCCTTCGTCGACGCGGACAAGGGCGTCGCGGACGCCGCCGCGGCCCTGGAGGGCGCGCGGGCGATCCTCACCGAGAAGTTCTCCGAGGACGCCGACCTCATCGGCGAGCTGCGGGAGCGGATGTGGGGCCGGGGCCGGCTCGCGGCCAGGGTCCGCGAGGGCAAGGAGCAGGAGGGCGCCAAGTTCGCCGACTACTTCGACTTCGCCGAGCCGTTCACCGCGCTCCCCTCGCACCGGGTGCTCGCCATGCTGCGCGGTGAGAAGGAGGACGTCCTCAGCCTGGAGCTGGAACCGGAGGAGGCCGGCGACGGGCCGTCGTCGTACGAGCCGATGGTGGCGAGCCGCTTCGGCATCGCCGACCGGGGGCGCCCCGGCGACAAGTGGCTCCAGGACACGGTCCGCTGGGCCTGGCGCACCCGGATCCTCACGCACCTCGGGATCGATCTGCGGGTGCGGCTGCGGACGGCCGCCGAGGACGAGGCGGTCCGGGTCTTCGCGGCGAACCTCCGGGACCTGCTGCTCGCCGCGCCGGCCGGCACCCGGGCGACGCTGGGCCTCGACCCCGGCTTCCGTACCGGCGTGAAGGTGGCGGTGGTCGACGCGACCGGCAAGGTCGTGGCCACCGACACGATCTATCCGCACGTCCCGGCCAACAAGTGGGACGAGTCCCTGGCGAAGCTGGCGCGGCTCGCGAAGGAGCACGCGGTCGAGCTCGTCGCCATCGGCAACGGCACGGCCTCCCGCGAGACCGACAAGCTCGCCACCGAACTGCTCGCCAAGCACCCGGAGCTGAACCTGACGAAGGTGATGGTCTCGGAGGCCGGCGCCTCGGTGTACTCGGCCTCCGCGTTCGCCTCGCAGGAACTCCCGGGCCTGGACGTGTCGTTGCGCGGCGCGGTGTCCATCGCCCGGCGGCTCCAGGACCCGCTGGCCGAGCTGGTGAAGATCGACCCGAAGTCGATCGGCGTCGGCCAGTACCAGCACGACCTCGCCGAGACGAAGCTCTCCCGCTCGCTCGACGCGGTCGTCGAGGACTGCGTGAACGGCGTCGGCGTCGACGTCAACACCGCTTCGGCGCCGCTGCTTTCGCGGGTCTCCGGGATCAGCTCCGGCCTCGCCGAGAACATCGTCGCGCACCGCGACGCCCACGGCCCCTTCCGCTCCCGCAAGGCGCTGAAGGACGTGTCCAGGCTCGGCCCGAAGGCGTACGAGCAGTGCGCGGGCTTCCTGCGCATCCGGGGCGGCGACGACCCGCTGGACTCCTCGGCGGTGCACCCGGAGGCGTACCCGGTGGTGCGGCGGATGGCGAAGACCACCGGCGGCGAGGTCGCGGCGCTGATCGGCGACACGGGGACGCTGCGGTCGCTGCGGCCGGCCGACTTCGTCGACGACTCCTTCGGTCTGCCGACGGTCACCGACATCCTGCGCGAGCTGGAGAAGCCGGGCCGCGACCCGCGCCCCGCCTTCAAGACGGCCACCTTCAAGGAGGGCGTCGAGAAGATCGGCGACCTGCTGGCGGGGATGGTCCTGGAGGGCGTGGTCACGAACGTGGCCGCGTTCGGGGCGTTCGTGGACGTCGGTGTCCACCAGGACGGTCTGGTGCACGTGTCGGCCATGTCGAAGACCTTCGTCAAGGACCCCCGGGACGTGGTGAAGCCGGGCGACGTGGTGAAGGTGAAGGTCCTCGACGTCGACATTCCGCGCAAGCGGATCTCGCTGACGCTGCGGCTGGAGGACGAGGCGGCGGCCCAGGACTCCGCGCCCCAGCGCGAGCGCGGCGGCCGCCCGCCCCAGCAGCGGCAGGGCCAGGGCCGAGGCCAGGGCCAGGGCCGCGCACAGGGCCGGGGCCAGAACCAGAACCAGGGCCGCGGCCAGGCCGCCGCCCCGGCGAACAGCGCGATGGCGGACGCCCTCCGGAAGGCGGGCCTCTTCGGCGAGGGCGGCGGCAAGCGCCGCTGACACCCACGACGCCGCGGCCCCCCGGCCCCGCCCGCACGGCGGGACCGGGGGGCCGCGCGCGTACGGACCGGGGGCGACGTCCGGCACGGCGGACCGGGGCGGCGTCCGGCACGGCGGCTACGGCAGGAAGCGCAGGGCCCAGTCGGCGCGGTTCGAGACGGTGAGGTCGTCGTCGTTCGTCAGGGGGCGCAGGACGCGCTCGGCGGTCTTGGGGTCGGCCTGGACGAGGTCGACGATCTCGGCGGCCAGGCCGTCCTGGTCGTCGCCGAGGTCCACCGCCGAGGCCCGGACCAGGGTCGGGAGGGTGTCGGGGCCGCCGAGGGCGGCGAGGACGCCGCCGAGGAGTTCGCGGGCGTAGCCGTTGCGCTCGGCGACGGCCCGGTCCAGTTCGGACTCCAGGCGCGGCAGCAGGGTCCGGTCGCCGCCCGCCGCGATCTCGTCGGCGAGGTCGATCGTGGCGTCGACGTCCGCGTCGAGGTCGTCCAGCATCGCGAGGAGCCGGGTCACGCTGTCGTCGGTCATGGTGCCTCCGTAAATGCGCCGTCCGCGAGGACGGGGACGGTCGTCGACGCGTCGGGTTCGGCGGCCACCTCCACGTCCCGCGGATAGCCGTACTCGTACAGTTCACGGCCCGAGTCGCAGCCGTGCAAGGCGGCGGCCGGGTCGTCCGTCGCCGCCCACAGCGTGGCCGCCGCGGTCGCCTCCGGGGTCAGGGGGAGCCCCGGCGCGAGGGCGCGCAGGGCGTCGAGGACCGCGCCGGCCCCGAGGAGGTCCTCCAGGGCGGGGCGCAGCGAGCCGTCCGGCCACCGTTCGCCGGCGGCGATCACGGCGAGGGGGCGCGCCTCGGTGCCGTATCCGTGGCGGGCGAGCCAGTGGGCGACGGCGGTGCGGTTGCGGAGCGAGGCGGCGACGACGGTCGCCGTCCCGGCCTCGGCGGCGATCGTGGAGCCGTTCGGGGACGGCAGGACCAGCCGGTCGGGGGCGGGGGCCGAGCGGAGCGCCGCCGGGGAGAGCGACCACGGGTGCGCCGCGGTGGCCTCGCCGCGGCCGACGGCGAGGACGGCGTCCTTCTCGCGGGCGTACGCGACGGCCGTGGCGTCCCGCCAGCGGTACGGGTACACGGCCGTGCCGGCCTCGACCGCGACGCCGACGGCCGTCGTGAACGACAGCACGTCGACGACGACCAGGCAGCCCGCGCCGGCGGCGAGGGCCCGTGCCTCAACGGGCCCCCAGCCGAAGGCGACGCCCATCAGAGTTCGGTGACCTTGCCGTCGGCGACCTCGACCCGGCGGTTGACGCGGATCGCGTCGAGCATGCGGCGGTCGTGGGTCACCAGGAGCAGCGTGCCCTCGTAGGTGTCGAGGGCGGACTCCAGCTGTTCGATGGCGGGGAGGTCGAGGTGGTTCGTGGGCTCGTCGAGGACGAGGAGGTTGACGCCCTTGCCCTGGAGGAGGGCGAGGGCGGCGCGGGTCCGTTCGCCCGGGGAGAGGGTGGTGGCGGGGCGCAGCACGTGGTCGGCCTTGAGGCCGAACTTGGCGAGCAGGGTGCGGACGTCGGCCGGTTCGGTGTCGGGGACGGCGGCGCAGAAGGCTTCGAGGAGGGTCTCGGTGCCGTGGAAGAGCCTGCGGGCCTGGTCGACCTCGCCGACGACGACGCCGGAGCCGAGGGCGGCGTGGCCGGAGTCGAGCGGGAGGCGGCCGAGGAGGGCGGCGAGCAGGGTGGACTTGCCGGCGCCGTTGGCCCCGGTGACGGCGACGCGGTCGGCCCAGTCGATCTGGAGGGTGGCGGGGCCGAAGGAGAAGTCGCCGCGGCGGACCTCGCCGTCGCGGAGGGTGGCGACGACGGAGCCGGAGCGGGGGGCGGCGGCGATCTCCATCCGCAGCTCCCACTCCTTGCGGGGCTCCTCGACGACGTCCAGGCGTTCGATCATGCGCTGGGTCTGGCGGGCCTTCGCCGCCTGCTTCTCGCTGGACTCGCCGCGGAGCTTGCGGCCGATCTTGTCGTTGTCGGTGGCCTTGCGGCGGGCGTTGCGGACGCCCTTGTCCATCCAGTTGCGCTGCATGAGCGCGCGGCTCTCCAGGGCGGACTTCTTGTCGGCGTACTCCTCGAACTCCTCGCGGGCGTGCCGGCGGGCGGTGGCCCGCTCCTCCAGGTAGGCGTCGTAGCCGCCGCCGTAGAGGGTGATCTGCTGCTGGGCGAGGTCGAGTTCGAGCACCTTGGTGACGGTGCGGGTGAGGAACTCGCGGTCGTGGCTGACGACGACGGTGCCGGCCCGCAGCCCCTTCACGAAGGCCTCCAGGCGCTCCAGGCCGTCGAGGTCGAGGTCGTTGGTGGGCTCGTCGAGGAGGAAGACGTCGTAGCGGGAGAGGAGGAGGGAGGCGAGGCCGGCGCGGGCGGCCTGGCCGCCGGAGAGGCCGGTCATCGGCTGGTCGAGGCCGATGGTGAGGCCGAGGGAGGCGGCGACCTCCTCGGCGCGCTCGTCGAGGTCGGCGCCGCCGAGGTCGAGCCAGCGCTCCAGGGTGGTGGCGTACGCGTCGTCGGCGCCGGGCGTGCCGTCGACGAGGCCCTGGGTGGCCTCGTCCATGGCGGCCTGGGCGGCGGCCACGCCGGTGCGGCGGGCCAGGAACTCCCGGACGGTCTCGCCGGCGCGCCGCTCGGGCTCCTGCGGCAGGTGGCCGACGGTGGCGGTGGGCGGCGAGAGCCGGACCTCGCCCTCCTCGGGGGTGTCGAGCCCGGCGAGCAGCCGCAGCAGGCTGGACTTGCCGGCGCCGTTGACGCCGACGAGGCCGATGACGTCGCCGGGGGCGACGACGAGGTCGAGCCCGGCGAAGAGGGTGCGTTCGCCGTGGCCGGCGGCGAGGTCCTTGGCGACGAGAGTGGCAGTCATCAGACCACGCATCCTACGTGGGCGGCGGGGGCCGCCCGGGTACGGTCCCGGGCATGGGCAGCGACGTGATCGTGGTGGGCGGCGGGGTCGTCGGGCTGACGACGGCGGTGACGCTGGCGGAGCGGGGAGCGCGGGTACGGGTCTGGGCCCGGGACCCGGTGGAGGCGACGACGTCGGCGGTGGCGGGCGCCCTGTGGTGGCCGTACCGGATCGAGCCGGCGGCGGAGGCGGGGGTCTGGGCGCTGGAGTCGCTGGAGGTGTACGGGGAGCTGGCCGGGGCGCCGGAGGAGACCGGGGTGCGGTGGGTGCCGGGGGTCCACGCGGACACGCGCCTGGACGGGCTCGGGACGTGGGCGGCCCGGGTCCCGGGGCTGCGGCAGCTACCGCCCGGGGAGGTCCCGGGGCCGTACGCGACGGGGCTCGCGGCCCGGCTGCCGCTGATCGACATGCCGGTCCACCTGGCGTGGCTGCGGGGCCGCCTGGAGGCGGCGGGCGGGGTCGTCGAGCGGCGGGCGGTCGCGGGCCTGGAGGAGCCGGCCGCGGCGGCGCCGGTGGTGGTGAACTGCACGGGGCTCGCCGCGCGGGAGCTGGTGCCGGACGCCGGGCTGCGGGCGGTCCGGGGGCAGTTGGTGCTGGTGGAGAACCCGGGGGTCGAGGAGTGGTTCACGGCCGCGGACGCGGGGGCGGCGGAGACGACGTACTTCTTCCCGCAGCCGGGGCGGCTGGTCCTCGGCGGGACCGCCGAGGAGGGTGCGGAGGGGCGGGAGCCCGACGCGGCGACGGCGGCGGGGATCGTGGCGCGGTGCGCGCGGATCCGGCCGGAGATCGCCGGGGCCCGGGTGCTGGGCCACCGGGTGGGGCTGCGTCCGGCCCGGGCCGGCGGGGTGCGCGTCGAGGCGGTGCGGCCGCCGGGCGGCGGTCTGCTGGTGCACCACTACGGGCACGGGGGCGCCGGGGTCACGGTGGCATGGGGCTGCGCGCGGCGGGCGGCGGAGCTGGTGACGGGGTGAGGGGGACGGCCGAAGGCCCCCGTCCGCGCGGGACGGGGGCCTTCGGCGGGCCGGCGGGACGCGGAGCGCGTCCCGCGCGGGTCACCTCCCGAACGGCGGGGCGACGACCTCGTCGGCGCGCTCGCACTGCTTGGCGCGGCGCTGCAGGGCGTCGGCGCGGGCGTAGGCGCGGCGGGACTCCTCGTAGGCCCTGAGGCGCTTGAGCTGGGCGGCCCGGTCGCGCTCGGCGCGGGCCTGGTTGTACAGCTGGGCGGGGTTGCAGGTGCGGCCGGAGGCGGCCTCGGCCGACGGGGCGGCGGCGGTCTGTCCGAGCAGCAGGCCCCCGGCCAGCAGCATCGTGGCGAACAGGGCGGGCAGGGTGCGGCGCGCACGCGTCGCGTGGGACATGTGTTTCTCCAAGTCGGGGCCGTGGCGGCCCGTTTGAGGCATGGTCAGTACCGGCCGGTAACTTTACCTGCCCCAACGGGACCGATCGGACAAGCCCCTCCTTGCCCACGGAAACGTCAACACTCCTCCACAGGACGCCCACTGACGAGGTGGTAGGCGGCGCGCCCGTCGAGGAGCAGCGGGACCAGGAGCCGCTGCGACTGGCGCAGCGGGACGTACGCGCCGCCGTCCGGGGTCCGGCTCGACTCCACCCCGTGCAGGGCGAGTTCGTCGCCGGCCTCGGCGTACTGGGCGGCGTCGAGGCGGTAGCCGCACGGCGGGTCGGCGATGATCTCGGCGGGCTCGGGCGGGTCGTTGTCGGCGCCGCCGAGGTAGACGGGCCCTTCGTCGGCGAGGCCCGTGAGCCGGGCGGCGGAGGTGGCCGCGGCGAGCGGGGCGCGGCGCTCGGAGACGTACCCGAAGACGTCCTTCAGGGCGGTGAGGTGGGTGGCGACCCTGCGCCGCTGGGAGAGGGCCGGGTCGCGTTCCTCGGCCTCGCCGAGCGGGTCCTCGCGGGTCTCGGCGAGGAGGGCGGCCATGTGCTTGATCCCGGCCGTGTTGCGCAGGATGCGCTCCTGGCCGTCGCCCGCGACCTGCTTGACCGGGCGGCCGGTGAAGGGGTCGGTCCAGATGCCGTAGACGCCGTGGGTGCGGCCCGCGCGGGCGGCGCCGGGGCGGACGTACTCCTCCGAGAGGATCCGGGACTCGGCGTGGACGTGGGCGTCGGTGTCGAGGCTGCGCGGCCAAAGGGCGAGGAGGTCCTTGTCGTAGTAGCCGGGGGTGGCGCCGTACTCGTGGAGGTCGTACACGAGGTCGGGCTCGCGGTCGCGGATCACGGCGGCGAGGGCGCGGGCCTCCGCGGTGCGCAGGGCGAGGTGGTCGCGGTTGACGTCGATGCCGGCGGCGTTGCCCCGGGTGTCGGCCTCGCGGCCGTCGGGATTGGCGTTGGGCACGACGAGGACGGTGGTGCGGGCGAGCAGCCGCAGCGTCCCGGGGTCGCGGGCGAGGGCGAGGTCCCGGACGGTGGTGAGGCAGGCCTCGCGGCCGGCCGGCTCGTCGCCGTGCTGGCTGCAGACGAGCAGCACCGTGGTCGCGCCGCGCGCCGGGCCGAGGGCGGCGAGCCGCAGCGGCCGGCCCTGCTCGGTGGTGCCGACGGTGGTGACCGCGAGCCGCGCGCTGCGCCGGTCGACGGCGGCGAGGAAGTCCCGCTCCTCCGCGTCCGTCGTCCAGCGGGCGCCGCCGCTCGCCTCGAAGCCGGTCACCGGCGCAGCGGGCGGCGCGTCGGGGACCGCCGCCTTCGCCGGGACGGCGACGAGGGGCAGTCCGAGGAGGGCCGCCCCGGCGGCGAGGACCAGGGCGCGGCGGGCGGCACGCGGACGCTTCGGCACGGGCGCGGGCATCGGCATGGCGGGACCGTACTCGCCCCGCCCGGGGTGCGGAAGACCGCGTGCGGGAAACGGGTGAACCGGTGCTTCATGTCGGCCGAATGGCGATCGTGTGACGGAAGGCGCCCTTTACGTGACGCTCCGTCGCGTGCTTCATAGAGTCCGAACAAGTCCGGATCAAGGACCGACGCCCACCCGCGCGTCTTACGTCACCCTCGACTTGGGGAGCCCTCCGTGCACCGCAGAATCATCCTTCCGAGCGCCCTCGCGGCCTCGCTGCTGCTGGCGATCCCGGCTTCGGCGGCCGACTACGTCCCGGGCGCGCCGGGCATCGGCGACTCCTACTACCCCACCGCGGGAAACGGCGGCTACGACGTCTCCCACTACGACCTGCGCCTGAAGTACCAGCCGGCGACCGACCTCCTGGAGGGGACGGCGACGATCCTGGCGACGACCACGCAGAACCTCTCCCGGTTCAACCTCGACCTGGGGCTGAAGGCGAGCGAGGTGCGGGTCGACGGCCGGCGCGCCTCGTTCAAGGCCACCGGGGAGCACGAGCTGGAGATCGTGCCGGCCGTGCCGCTGCCGAAGAACCGGCAGGTCACGGTGGTGGTCCGGTACGCGGGCAAGCCGTCCGAGTTCAAGGTCGGCGGCTGGTCGGCCTGGCACCGCACCCCGGACGGCGGGGTCGCCGCGCAGGAGCCGGACTCGGCCGCCTGGTGGTTCCCGTCCAACGACCACCCGCGCGACAAGGCCACCTTCGACGTGTCCGTCTCGGTGCCGGACGGCACCCAGGCGATCAGCAACGGCGTGCTCCAGTCGCAGTCCTCGCGGCTCGGCTGGACCCGCTTCAACTGGCGTTCCAACAAGCCGCAGGCGCCGTATCTGGCCACGCTCGCGGTCGGGAAGTTCGACATCACGACGGACACGACCGCGAACGGGCTGCCGGTCCTCAACGCCTACAGCAAGGACCTCGGCGACCACGCGGGCGCGGCCCGGGCCTCGATCGAGCGGACCGCCGAGGTCGCGGAGTGGCTGGAGGAGGCCTTCGGCCCGTATCCGTTCAACGCGCTCGGCGGCTACGTCCCCAATGTGACCAGCGGCTACGCCCTGGAGACGCAGACCCGGCCGTTCTACAGCCCGCGCCAGTTCGCGAACGGCTCGAACGTGTCCGTGGTCGTCCACGAGCTGGCCCACCAGTGGTACGGCGACAGCGTCTCGGTGCGCGACTGGAAGGACATCTGGATCAACGAGGGCTTCGCCCGCTACGCCCAGTGGCTGTGGTCGGAGAAGGAGGGCGAGGGCACGGCCCAGGAGCTGGCCGACTACGTGTACGCCCTGCGGACCGCCGAGGACCCGTTCTGGACGGTGAAGCCGGGCGACCCGGGGCCGGAGAACCAGTTCCACGTCGCCGTGTACGACCGGGGCGCGCTGGCGCTCCAGGCGCTGCGGAACGAGATCGGCGACGAGGACTTCTTCGCGATCCTGAAGGGGTGGCCGCAGCGGTTCGCGCACGGTGACGCGCGGGTGGCGGACTTCGTCCGGTACGCCGAGGAGGTCTCCGGCAAGCCGCTGGCGGAGCTCTTCGACACCTGGCTGTACGAGCCGGCCAAGCCGGCGGCCGGTCCGTCGGCCGCCGCCGCCCCGGCCTCCGTGGCCCGGACGGCGCCGGCGCCGGCGCCGGTCCAGCCGAAGTCGTGGAAGAAGATCGCGGCGACGAACGGGGTGCACGAGCACCGCTAGGACGGTTCGCGCGGGAGGCCGTCCGGTCGGCGCGGGGCGCGGCGGGCGGCCTCCCTGGCGCGCCGGGCGAGCGGCAGGTAGCGCAGCCGCTCGGGCAGCGCGGGGACGACCACGCGGACGACCCCGGCGATCCGGCGCAGCCTCCGCTCCTGCTCCGGCGTCCACTCCAGGCCGATCGCCGCGCGGGCGTCCGGCGGCATCAGGCCGATGGTGAGGAAGGCCCGGATCCGCTGGAAGGGGCGGCGGAGCAGCGGCCACAGGGGGCGCAGGGCGAGCCGCAGGAGGAGCGGGCCCCGGTCGGGGGCGGGGACGGGGGCGTCCGGGTCGATGAGCTCGCGGACCACGGCGGTGGCCTCCAGCTCCTCGGCGAGGACCTTGCGGTAGTAGGGCCAGAACTCCTCGACCGTCTGCGGCATGTCCCGGTCGTGGATGCCGAGGATCCGGCCGACCTGGAGCCACTCGGCGTAGAGCCGGCGGTCCTGGGCCTCGGTGAGCGGGCGGTGGAGCAGGGCGAGGCCGTGCCGGTAGACGGGGTAGCCGGTGGCGTGCACCCAGGCGTAGTAGGCGGGCGTGAGGGCGTGGTAGCGGCGCCCGTGGGCGTCGGTGCCCTGGATGTCCCGGTGCAGGGCGCGCAGCCGCCGCCCCTCGGCGGCTGCCTCCTCTCCCCCGTACACCCAGAGCTGCACGGAGCGCAGCGAGCGCTCGCCCCGCCCCCAGGGGTCGGTCCGGAAGACGGAGTGCTCGTCGACGCCCGCCCCGATCGCCGGGTGCGCGACCTGCATGGTGAGCGCGGCGGGCAGCATGAGCAGCGCGCGGACGTCCCCGGCGACGGACCAGAGCACGCCGCCGACGGGCGGCGGGGCGGGGTCGGGGCCCTTCCGGCCGGTCGCGGGGGCGGGTGGTGCGGCCGGGGCCGTGGAGGAGCCGGTCGCGGTGGACGTCGCCGGGATGGGCGTCGCGTCGCCGTCGGTGGTCATGCGGGGTCCCCTGCCTCTCGCCTCGGTGGCCGCCCCTCCAGGGTGCGCCTTCGGGGCGTACGTACGACGGCGGGGCCGGTCCCGGGGGCTTGTCGGCCCCGGGAACGGCCCCGGCGTGGTGGTGTGCGGTGCGGTCAGGCGCGGTCGGCGCCGACCGGCTCGCCGACGATGCGGCCGGCGAGGGCGTGGGCCCAGGCGTCGACGTCGGCGTTGAGCTCGCGCTCGGCGGCCTCGCGCTCGGCGGCGATCTTCGCGGTGCCGGCGGCGAGGATCGTGTCGCGCTCGGCCTGGCCCTCGGCGCGGGCGGCCGCGATGGCGGCGGAGCCCTCCTCGACGGCCTTGGAGCGGATGCGGGCGGCCTCGTGGCGGGCCTCCGCCAGCTCGGCCTCGTACTGGGCGCGGATGTCCGCGGCCTCGGAGCGCAGGTCGTCGGCGCGCTCGGTGCCGCCGTCGATGGCGTCCTCGCGCTCCTCGATCGTGCGCTTGATCTTCGGGAGGATCACCTTCGCCAGGAAGAAGAAGGTCAGGAAGAACACGGCGAAACCGAGGATGAGCTCGGCCCAGACCGGGTTGAGCGGGCCGAGGTCCATGTCGAAGATCTTGGCGTTGGAGGCGAGGGTCGTCATGGCGCGCATCCTACCTGGTCCGGAAACCGGCGGATCGTACACCCCCGTGATCGTTGGCGCGCTCGTACGACGCGGGCAAGATTCCCGGCACCTGGAGGCTACCGGAAGGTAACTACGGCTGGTTGTATGTGCCGCGCCGAGCACAACCCCCCACCACTCGACGGGAGTTCCCGTGTCCCTCAGCACGTTCCGCCGCATCCCCGGTGCCGCCGTGTCCCTCGCGCTCGCGGCCGCCACCCTGGCGGCGACCGCGCCCGCCGCCTCCGCCGCCCCCGAGGCCGCCGCCGCGCCCCGCCTGAAGGTGCTCACGTACAACGCCTTCCTCTTCAGCAAGACGCTGTACCCGAACTGGGGACAGGACCACCGGGCCCGGGCGATCCCCGCCGCCCCGTTCTTCCAGGGCCAGGACGTCGTGGTGATCCAGGAGGCCTTCGACAACTCCTCCTCCGACGCGCTCAAGGCGAACGCCGCGGCGGCCTACCCGCACCAGACGCCCGTCATGGGCCGCTCCAAGACCGGCTGGGACGCCACGAGCGGCGCCTACTCGGCGACCACCCCCGAGGACGGCGGGGTGACGATCCTCAGCAAGTGGCCGATCGTCCGCAAGGAGCAGTACGTCTACAAGGACGCGTGCGGCGCCGACTGGTACTCGAACAAGGGCTTCGTCTACACGGTCCTCGACGTGAACGGCAGCCGCGTGCACGTCGTCGGCACCCACGCCCAGTCCACCGACCCGGGCTGCTCGGCGGGCGAGGCCGCGCAGATGCGCAGCCGCCAGTTCAAGGCGATGGACGCCTTCCTCGACGCGAAGAACATCCCGGCGGGCGAGCAGGTGATCGTCGCGGGCGACATGAACGTCGACTCCCGCACGCCCGAGTACGCGACGATGCTCGCCGACGCGGGCCTCGCCGGGGCGGACGCCCGCACCGGGCACCCGTACTCCTTCGACACCGAGCTGAACTCGATCGCGGCGGAGCGCTACCCGGACGACCCGCGCGAGGACCTCGACTACGTCCTGTACCGGGCCGGCAACGCCCGCCCGGCGAACTGGACGAACCACGTGGTCCTGGAGTCGTCCGCGCCGTGGTCGGTCTCCAGCTGGGGCACGACGTACACGTACACCAACCTGTCGGACCACTACCCGGTGACCGGCTTCTGATCCCGGGGCGTCAGTAGCCGGGGCCGCCGAAGAGGGTGTACGCCCAGGCGGCCACGGCGATCCCGACCAGAACCAGCACCACCCAGGAGCCGGCGCCCGTGTGCCGGCTCCTGCCCGTCCCCGCCGCGGCGGCCCGGGGCGCCTTCGGAGCCTTCGGCTCCCTGCGCGCCTTCCGGCCCTTGTCCGGCCGCCCGGACCGCGAGGGCCCGGCGTCCGCACCCCCGCCCGGACCGCCGTCGGCCGCCGCGGCGACCTCGGCGAGCATCCGCCGGCAGACGGTGGCCAGCTCGGCGACCGGCGCCGTCAGGTCGACGACGACCTCGGTACGGGCCGGGGCCGTGGTCCCCCCGTCGAGTATCCGGCCGGCCCGCAGCAGCGCCTGGTCCTTGCCGCCCGTCGGGGCGAGACTGATCCACCGGCGCACGTGCTCGCCGCGGATGACGACGCCGCCGCCCCGCTCCCGGTACACCGTGTGCTCCCGCCACAGGACCCCGGCCAATTCCGCTGCCGTCTCCCTGAGTTGCGCGTACATCCCACTCCCCTGTTCCCGCCCGCCGACGCGGACCGGCCGCCGACTCTAACCCCCGCGGGCGCGCCTCACCGGCCCGCCCCCGCCGCGCGCCCCTTACGCGCCGAAGTCGTACACGGTGACCGGTATCCCCCGGCTCACCAGCCGCTCGCGCACCAGCGGCTCCACCCGGTCCCACGTCCCGCCGGCGAGCCCGCACCCGATCCGCGGCATGTGGACCGAGGCCCCCAGCTCGGCGGCCCGCTCCGCGAGCCGCTCCAGCGCCCGGTCGATCGCCTCGTACCGCACGGGCACGCCGGAGCTCCGGCCGGTGCGGATCCCCCGCTGCCCCACCAGGTTCGCCACCCAGAGGTGCGGCGAGACCCGCACGAACTGCGCCGCGCCGAGGCCGAAGTCGTTGCCCGCCCGCTCCCGGTGCCAGCGGCGGAAGGCCGCCTCGGGCTCCGGCCAGCGGCGCGAGACGGCGAGCACGAAGCCCTTGCCCCAGCCGCCCAGGTCGTTGCAGACGTGGGCAATGATCCGGACACCTTCGCCCCGGGGCGCGGTGGCGTCGCCCCGTACGTACTCGATCTCGGTCATGGGGGCACGGTAGGCGGCGGCACTGACAACGACGGATGTCAACTGCGGTTGACATCCCTCCCGCTGTCAACCTAGATTGACAGCATGACCGATGCGACCGATCTCGCCGCGCGGGCCGGCGACCGTGATCCCCGGGTGGGACTGCGGGCCGTGTCCGCCCTGCGGCGGCTGTTGGAACAGCTGGAGGCCGTCCAGGTGCGCGGTGCGCGCGACCAGGGGTGGTCCTGGCAGGAGATCGCCACCGAGCTGGGGGTCAGCCGGCAGGCCGTTCACAAGAAGTACGGGAGGCAGTGATGTTCGAGCGGTTCACGAAGGCGGCCCGGGACGTGGTGAAGGGGGCGGCCGAACACGCGGAGCGGAGCGGGGCGGAGGACGTGACCGCCGAGCACCTGCTGCTCGCGCTGCTCGACCGGGACGGGACCCGGGCGGCGGGGGTGCTCGGGCGGCTCTGTCCGGCGGAGCGGCGGGGCGCGCTGGTCGCGGCGCTCGCCGACGCGCGGCGGCGGGCCGGCCTCTCCCGGGCGGACTCCGAGGCGCTGGCGGAGCTCGGGATCGACGTCGACGCGATCGTCGCGCGCGTCGAGGAGACCCACGGGGCGGGGGCGTTCTCCGCCCGCCGCAGGCGCTCCGGGCGCCGCCCGTTCTCGGGCGAGGCGAAGGCCGTCCTGGAGAAGTCGCTGCGCGTGGCGCTGGCCCGCAAGGACCGGGAGATCGGCGACGAGCACCTGCTCCTGGCGCTCACCGCGTCCGGCGGGGTCGTCGCCGAGGCGCTGGCCGACCACGGCGTCACCTTCGCCTCCGTCGAAACCGCGCTCTGAGGGCTTTTACAGTCCTGGTGAGACAGCAATACTGTTGAACCATGGAGGACGAGAGCGGCGAGGGACTGCCCCCGGGGTACACCGTCGACGAGCTGGCGGCCCGGGCCGGGGTGACGGTGCGGACCGTGCGGTTCTACGGGACGCGGGGGCTGCTGCCGCCGCCGGTGATCGGGCCCCGCAGGGTCGGGCGGTACGGCGCCGAGCACCTGGCCCGGCTCGCGCTGATCGAGGAGCTGCAGCGGCAGGGCATGACGCTGGCCGCGATCGAGCGGTACCTGGAGCAGCTGCCGCCCGACCTCAGCGCGCAGGACCTCGCGGTGCACCGGGCGCTGGTCGCGTCCTGGGCGCCGGAGTCCGCCGAGACGATCACCCGGCGGGAGCTGGAGCGGCGCGCCGGGCGGGAGCTGGCCGACCGGGACGTCGAACGGCTCGCCGCCATGGGGGTGCTGGAGGCGACCGGCGACACCGAGGTGTTCCGGCTCGACGGTTCGCTGCTGCGCCTCGGCGTCGAGATGCTCGACGTGCCGATCGAGCACGACACGATCCTCGCCTCCCGCACGGTGCTGCTCGACCACGCCCGGTCGGCCGCGCAGGAGCTGGCGCGGCTGTTCCAGGAAGAGGTGTGGAGCCCGTACCGGGAGAGCGGGGAGGACCCGGACCACCTGACCGCCATGAAGTCGCTGTCCGCGCACATGCAGCCGATCGTGGTCCAGGCCCTCGTCACCGCCTTTCAGCGGTCCCTCAGCGAGGAGTTGCGCTCCGCGTTCAGGAGTCCGTGAAGGTCTCGCCGCGCTCGGCCTTCTCCACCAGGAGGGCGGGCGGGGCGAAGCGCTCGCCGTACGTCTCCGCCAGCTCGCGGGCGCGGGCGACGAAGCCGGCGACGCCGCCCTCGTAGCCGTTGACGTACTGGAGGATGCCGCCGGTCCAGGCGGGGAAGCCGATGCCCATGATGGAGCCGATGTTGGCGTCGGCGACCGAGGTGAGGACGCCTTCCTCCAGGAGGCGGACGGTGTCCAGGGCCTCGGAGAAGAGCATCCGCTCCTGCATGTCGCGGAAGGGGATCTCGTACCCGGGCTTCGTGAAGTGCTCGCGCAGGCCGGGCCAGAGCTTGGCGCGCTTGCCGTCCTCGGCGTAGTCGTAGAAGCCGGCGCCGCCGCTGCGGCCGGGGCGGCCGAACTCGTCGACCATGCGGTCGATGACGACCTCGCCGGGGTGGGTGACCCAGGTGCCGCCGGCCTCCTCGATCGCCTTCTTCGTCTCGTTGCGGATCTTGCGCGGGAGGGTGAGGGTCAGCTCGTCCATGAGGGAGAGGACCTTCGCCGGGTAGCCGGCCTGGGCGGCGGCCTGCTCGACGGAGGCGGGCTCGATGCCCTCGCCGACCATGGCGACGCCCTCGTTGATGAAGTGGCCGATGACGCGCGAGGTGAAGAAGCCGCGCGAGTCGTTGACGACGATCGGCGTCTTGTTGATCTGGCGGACCAGGTCGAAGGCGCGGGCGAGGGCCCCGTCGCCGGTGCGCTCGCCCTTGATGATCTCGACGAGCGGCATCTTGTCGACCGGGGAGAAGAAGTGCAGGCCGATGAAGTCGCTCTGGCGCTCGACGCCTTCGGCGAGGACGCTGATCGGCAGGGTCGAGGTGTTGGAGCAGAGCAGCGCGTCGGCGTCGACGACGTGCTGGATCTCCTGGAAGACCTTGTGCTTGAGCGCGGTGTCCTCGAAGACGGCCTCGATGACCGCGTCGCAGCCGGCCAGGGCCTGCGGGTCGGAGGTCGGGGTGATCCGGGCGAGGAGGGCGTCGGCCTTCTCCTGGGTGGTGCGGCCCCGGGAGACGGCCTTGGCGCAGAGCTTCTCGGAGTACGCCTTGCCCTTGGCGGCGGCCTCGTCGGTGACGTCCTTGAGGACGACCTCGATGCCCGCGCGGGCACAGGAGTAGGCGATGCCCGCGCCCATCATGCCGGCGCCGAGCACGGCGACCTTGCGGACCTGGCGCTTCTCGACGCCCTTGGGGCGGCTGGCGCCGGAGTTGACGGCCTGGAGGTCGAAGAAGAACGCCTGGATCATGTTCTTCGCGGTCTGGCCGGTGACCAGCTCGGTGAAGTACCGGGACTCGATGACCTGCGCGGTCTCGAAGTCGACCTGGGAGCCCTCGACGGCGGCGGCCATGATGTTGCGCGGGGCCGGGTAGGGGGCGCCGTTCAGCTGCTTGCGCAGGTTGGCCGGGAACGCCGGGAGGTTGGCGGCGAACTTCGGGTTCGACGGGGTGCCGCCGGGGATCCGGTAGCCGGGGACGTCCCAGGGCTGCGCGGACTCCGGGTGCGTGTCGATGAAGGCGATGGCCTTGGCCATCATCTCCTCGGGGGTGGCGGCCAGTTCGTGGATCAGACCGCTGTCGAGGGCGCGCTTCGGGGCGTACTGGGTGCCCTGGAGGAGGACCTTGAGGAGGGCGTCGGTGATGCCCATGAGGCGGACGGTGCGGGTGACGCCGCCACCGCCGGGCAGCAGGCCGAGGGTGACCTCGGGCAGACCGATCTTGGAGCCGGGCGCGTCGAGCGCGATCCGGTGGTGGGAGGCGAGCGCGATCTCGTAACCGCCGCCCAGGGCCGCGCCGTTGAGGGCGGCGACGACCGGCTTGCCGAGGGTCTCGATGCGGCGCAGCGCGCGCTTCATGTCCATCGCGGCCTCGAAGATGTCCTTGGCGTGCTCGGGGCCCGCCTGGATCATGTCCTTGAGGTCGCCGCCGGCGAAGAAGGTCTTCTTCGCGGAGGTGTAGATGACGCCGCGGATGGAGTCCTTCTCGGCCTCCAGACGGTCGGCGACGGCCATGATCGACGCGCGGAACGCCTGGTTCATGGTGTTGGCGGACTGGTTCGGGTCGTCGAGGACGAGGGTGACGATCCCCGTGGCGTCCTGCTCCCAGCGGATGGTGGTGCTCTCGCTCATGCTGATGCTTCTCCGGTGGCCGGTGTGAGGGATGCGGACGGGGGTCAGACGCGCTCGACGATGGTGGCGATGCCCATGCCGCCGCCGACGCAGAGGGTGGCGAGGCCGTAGCGCTTGTCCTGGCGCTCCAGCTCGTCGACGAGGGTGCCGAGGATGATGCCGCCGGTGGCGCCGAGCGGGTGGCCCAGCGCGATCGCGCCGCCGTTGACGTTGACCTTGTCCAGGGAGACGCCCATGTCCTTGACGAAGCGCAGGACGACCGCGGCGAAGGCCTCGTTGATCTCGATGAGGTCGATGTCGTCGATGGTGAGCCCGGCCTTGGCGAGCGCCTTGCGGGCCGCCGGGGCGGGACCGGTGAGCATGATGGTGGGCTCGGAGCCGGAGACGGCCGCCGCGACGATCCGGGCGCGCGGCGCCAGCCCGTACCGCTCGCCGACCTCCTTCGAGCCGATGGCGAGGAGGGAGGCGCCGTCGACGATGCCGGAGGAGTTGCCCGCGTGGTGGACGTGGTCGATCTCCTCGACCCAGTGGTACTTCTGCAGCGCGACCGCGTCGAAGCCGCCGAGCTCGCCGATGTCCTTGAAGGACGGCTTCAGCCTGGCCAGGGAGTCGGCGGTGGTGCCGGGGCGCATGAACTCGTCGTGGTCGAGGACGGTCAGCCCGGCCCGGTCGACGACCGGCACGACGGAGCGGCCGAAGCGGCCCTCCTTCCAGGCGGTGGCGGCGCGCTCCTGGGAGAGGGCGGCGTACTCGTCGACGTCGCGCCGGGTGAAGCCCTCGATGGTGGCGATGAGGTCGGCGCCGATGCCCTGCGGGACGAAGTTCGTCTCCAGGTTGGTCATCGGGTCGGCGAACCAGGCGCCGCCGTCGGAGGCCATCGGCACCCGGGACATCGACTCGACGCCGCCGGCGAGGACGAGGTCCTCCCAGCCGGAGCGGACCTTCATCGCGGCCATGTTGACCGCTTCGAGGCCGGAGGCGCAGAAGCGGTTCTCCTGGACGCCGGCGACGGTGTCGGGGAGACCGGCGGCGATGCCGGCGATCCGCGCGATGTCGGAGCCCTGGTCGCCGACCGGGCCGACGACGCCGAGGACGATGTCGTCGATCGCGGCCGGGTCCAGGCTCGGGTTGCGGCGCTGGATCTCGCGGATCAGGCCGGTGACGAGGTCGATGGGCTTGGTGCCGTGCAGGGAGCCGGTGGCCTTGCCGCGTCCGCGCGGGGTGCGGATCGCGTCGTACACGTACGCTTCGGTGCTCACGGGAAGCCTTTCGCGGTGAGGGTTGCTCAGGAGGGGTTCGGGGCGGGTCTCAGCCGAGGAGGGAGCGGCCGATGATCTCCTTCATGATCTCCGTCGTGCCGCCGTAGATGGTCTGGATGCGGCCGTCGGTGAAGGCGCGGGCGACCGGGAATTCGCTCATGTAGCCGTATCCGCCGTGCAGTTGCAGGCAGCGGTCGGCGACCCGCTTCTGGAGTTCGGTCGCCCACCACTTGGCCATGGAGGCGTTGACGGGATCGAGGCCGAGCCCCGTCGGATCGGCGTGCTCGGCGATGCACCGGTCGACGAAAGTGCGGGTGACGGCGCACTCGGTGGCCATCTCCGCGATCTCGAACCGCACGTGCTGGAGCCTGGCCAGCGGCCGGCCGAAGGCCTCGCGCTCCTTCACGTACCGGGTGGTGAGCTCCAGGAGGTGCTCGGCGCCCGCGATGCCCGCGACGGCGATGGCCAGGCGCTCCTGGGCGAGGTTGGTCATCAGGTGGACGAAGGCGCCGTCGAGCTCGCCGAGGAGGTTCTCCTTGGGGACGCGGACGTCCTCGAAGAAGAGTTCGGCGGTGTCCTGGGACTTCTGGCCGATCTTGTCGAGGTTGCGGCCGCGCTCGAAGCCCTCCATGCCGCGCTCGACGACGAGGAGGGAGAGGCCGTGCGCGCCGCCCTCGGGGGTGGTCTTGGCGACGACGATCACCAGGTCGGCGAGGATGCCGTTGGAGATGAAGGTCTTGGAGCCGTTGAGGACCCAGTGGTCGCCGTGGTCCTCGGCGGTGGTGCGGATGCCCTGGAGGTCGGAGCCGGCGCCGGGCTCGGTCATCGCGATGGCGGTGACGATCTCGCCGGAGCAGAAGCCGGGCAGCCAGCGCCGCTTCTGCTCGTCGGTGGCGAGCTTGGTGAGGTAGGGGCCGATGATGTCGTTGTGCAGGCCGATGGCGAGGCCGGGGGCGGCCGCCCTGGTGAACTCCTCGGCGAGGACGGAGGCGTACCGGAAGTCGGGGTTGCCCCCGCCGCCGTACTCCTCCTCGACGGCGAGGCCGAGGAGGCCCTGCCGGCCGGCCGCGAGCCAGGCCTCGCGGGAGACGATGCCGTCCTTCTCCCACTGCGCGTAGTGGGGCAGCACCTCCTTCTCCAGGAAGGTGCGGACGACCGCCCGGAAGGCTTCGTGGTCCTCGGTGTAGAGCGTGCGCTTCATGCGGTCTTCGACTCCTGGGTGTGCAGGGCGGGGACGGCCCAGTCGCGGGCGACCTCGGCGGTGTCGGCGCCGGGCAGGGCGGGGCCGGTACGGAGGGTGCCGGGGGTGGCGGAGAAGCGGGGCGCGGGCGCGGGCTGGACGAGTCCGCCGTGCTCGGCGAAGGTGGCGCGGGCCGCGAGGTGCGGGTGGGCGGGGGCCTCGCGGAGCGAGAGGACGGGGGCGACGCAGGCGTCGGTGCCCTCGAAGACCTCGGTCCACTCGGCGCGGGTACGGCTCCGGAAGCGGGCGGCGACCGCCTCGCGCAGCTCGGGCCAGCGGGCGAGGTCGCGGCGGAGGGACCCGGCCTCCGGCAGGTCGAGGAGCCGGGCGAACTCGTCGTAGAAGCGTTCCTCCAGGGCGCCGACCGCCATGTGGCCGCCGTCGGAGGTCGCGTACACGCCGTAGAAGGGGCAGCCGCCGTCGAGGAGGTTGACCCCCCGCCGGTCCTGCCAGCCGCCGGCCAGGAGCATGGCGTGGATCATGGTGGTGAGGTGGGCGGTGCCGTCCACGATGGCGGCGTCGACGATCTGGCCCTCGCCGTGCGTCCGGGCGTGCTGGAGGGCGGCGAGGACGCCGACGACGAGGTAGAGCGAGCCGCCCGCGTAGTCGCCGAGCAGATTGGCCGGGATGCCCGGCGGGCCGTCCGGGTCGGGGCCGACGAGGCCGAGGGCGCCGGTGACGGCGATGTAGCCGATGTCGTGTCCGGCGGTGGGGGCGAGCGGACCGTCCTGGCCCCAGCCGGTCATCCGGCCGTAGACGAGCCGGGGATTGCGGGCGAGGCACTCCTCGGGGCCGACGCCGAGGCGTTCGGCGACGCCGGGCCGGTAGCCCTCGATCAGGACGTCGGCGCGCTCGGCCAGGTCGAGGAGGACCGCGGGGCCGTCGGGTGCCTTGAGGTCGACGAGGACCGAGCGCTTGTTGCGGTTGGTGAGGTCCTTGGCCGGGTCGACGCCGAGCCCCGGGCCGCCGGGCCGGTCGACGCGGACGACGTCGGCGCCCAGGTCGGCGAGGAGCATGGCGGCGAAGGGGCCGGGGCCGATGCCGGCGAGCTCCACCACCCGGACACCGGCGAGCGGGCCGGTCCGCTCGGTCTGCCTCGTGCCCATCGAGCCCCCAGAGTGTGTGACACCAATGATGTAACACCGGAGATGCTAGGAACGTGTTCCACTCGGCACAAGCCCCCCGGCCGAGCAAGCGCTTGGAAATTCGACGGGACGGCCGGGTCCGCTATCCTCCGCCGACGACATCGCCGAGGGACGGGAGTGGGGCTCGATGGAGACAGGGGCGGGCGCGGGACGGGAGTCCGGGCGGGAGACGGCGGAGCGGCCGTACGACGTGGTCCTCTACGGGGCCACCGGGTTCGTGGGCGAGCTCACCGCGGAGTATCTGGCCGGGCACGCCCCCGCCGGATGCCGCTGGGCCCTCGCCGGCCGCTCGCCGGCGAAGCTGGCCGCGCTGCGCGACCGGCTCGCCGCCGGCCGGCCGCACCTCGCCGGGCTTCCGCTGCTGACCGCCGACTCCGGCGACCCCGCCTCGCTGCGGGCGCTGGCCGGGTCGGCGCGGGTGGTGGCCTCCACCGTCGGCCCGTACGTCTGGTACGGCGAGGGCCTGGTCGCGGCCTGCGCGGAGGCCGGCACCGACTACCTGGACCTGACCGGCGAGCCCGAGTTCGTCGACCGCGTGTACGTCCGCCACGACGCCCGCGCCCGGGAGACCGGCGCCCGCATCGTGCACGCCTGCGGCTTCGACTCCGTCCCGCACGACCTCGGCGTGCTCTTCACCGTCCGGCAGCTGCCCGAGGGCGTGCCGCTGCGGATCGACGGCTTCGTCCGGGCCGGCGCGGTCTTCTCCGGCGGCACCTTCGCCTCCGCCCTGACCGCCTTCGGACGCGGCCCGCAGATGCTGCGGGCGGCCCGCGAACGCCGGCTGCACGCGCCCCGCCTGGTGGGCCGGCGGGCCCACGCGCCGCTGGGCGGACCCCGGTTCAGCGCCGAGACCGGCACCTGGGCGCTGCCGCTGCCCACCCTGGACCCGCGGGTCGTGGCCCGCTCGGCCGCCGCGCTCGAACGGTACGGCCCCGACTTCCGCTACCGGCACTACGCCTCGGTGAAGACGCTGCCGATGGCCCTCGGCGGCACTGCGGCGCTCGCCGCGACCCTCGCCACGGCCCAAGTGCCGCCCGTGCGCCGCTGGCTGATGGACCGTTACGCCGCGGGCTCCGGCCCCTCGGCCGAGCGGCGCGCCCGCAGCTGGTTCACGGTCCGCTTCGTCGGCGAGGGCGGCGGACGGCGGGTCTTCACCGAGGTGTCGGGCGGCGATCCCGGCTACGACGAGACGGCGAAGATGCTCGCCGAGTCCGCCCTCTGCCTCGCCCTGGACCCGCTGCCGAAGACGGCGGGCCAGGTGACGACGGCGGTGGCGATGGGCGACGCCCTGATCTCCCGGCTGCGAGCGGCGGGGCTGCGCTTCCGGGTGGCCCACACCGAGTAGCGCCGGGGGCGCGCGTCACCAGCCGATCATGTCGGGGGTGCCGGTGGCGGGGGCGACCACCGCGTCGATCTCGATCTCGACCAGCCAGGCGGGGTCGATGAAGCGGGACACCTCGACGAAGGTGCAGGCGGGCCGGACGCCGGCGAAGCGCTCGCCGTGGGCCCGGGCCGCCTCGCGCCAGGTGGCGGCGTCGGTGAGCATGACGCGGGTGCGGACGACGTCGGCGAGCCCGGCGCCCGTCTCCCGTAGCGCGGCCTCGGCGATGTCGAGGCAGCGGACGGTCTGGGCGTAGACGTCGCCGGGCGCGGCGGTGGTGCCGTCGGGCGCGATCGGGGCCGTACCGGCGACGGAGACGTACGGGCCGAGCCGTACCGCGCGGGAGAAGCCGATCTCCGGTTCGAGCGGCGAACCGGAGGAGACGAGGCGTCGTGAGGTGGCGTGCAGGTCCATCCGGTCATCCTGCCCGTCCCGCGCCCGCTCGAAGCGCCGTCGGGAGGCGGGCTCAGGGCCCCATGAGGCGGAAGGGATGCCCGGCCGGATCGGCGTAGACCCGCCACAGCGGAGCGCCTCCGGATCCGCCCGCGCCGCCGAGCGGTGCGGCTCCGAGCGCGAGCACCCGCTCGTGGGCGGCGGCCGGGTCCGGGACCCGGATGTCGAGCAGGAACTGCTGCTCGGGGGCGCCCCACACGGGCGGCTGGTGGTCGGCGACGTCCTGGAAGGCCAGGACCGGGCCGTGCGCGTCGCGCAGCACGGCGGAGCCGGCGCCCACCGCGAGCCCCGGATCGGGCGACTCGACCTCGCCGCCGAGCAACTCCCGGTAGAACCCCGCGAGTCCGAAGGCGTCGGGGCAGTCGAGCACGACGCAGCGCAGTCGCCCGTTCATCCGGTGGTCCAGTCCGCGAGCACGTACAGGATGGCGCAGGTCCAGGCGAGCGCGGAGAGCGCCGCGACGGCGAGGACGGCGGGCAGCGCGCGGCCGCCGGAGCGACGGCCGGGGCCCGTGGTGACGGGGGTTGTCATGGGGCCCACTGTGCCGTGGGGGTCTGACAGCGGACATCCGTACGGGTACTCAGCCGCTACTCAGCCGCGCGTGGGTCGCCCTCAGCCCGCGCCTTCCCCGGCCCGCGCCTCCTTCAGCGCGCGGCGGCAGAGCGCGTCGGCGTGCCGGGTGGTCTCGGGGACGCGGTAGCGCGGGGAGAGCGCGAGGGCGTGGGCGCAGGCGTTGTCGAGGGAGATCCGGTGGCCGACGGAGACGAAGACGGGCTTGACGCCGCGCCGGGTGCGCAACGCCCTTCCGACCTCCTCCCCTTCGGCGAGGAGCGGCGCGAAGTCGCCCCGGGCGGCGCCGGGTTGCTCGTAGGTGAAGGTGAAGGGGTTCTTGGCGACGCCGATCGCCGCCCGTCCGGTGAGCACCCCGAGGTGGGAGGCGAGACCGAAGCGGCGCGGATGGGCGAGCCCGTAGCCGTCGCAGACCAGGAGCCCCGGGTCGGCGGTGAGCGCGTCCAGGGCGGCGAGCACGGCGGGGATCTCCCGGAAGGCCAACAGCCCCGGTACGTAAGGGAAGGAGACCCGGCCGACGGCGGTGGCCTCCTCGACCACCTCCAGCGATCCGGCGTCCAGGACCACGGCGGCCGCGGCCACCAGGTCCCGCTCGTCGTCGTAGGCCACGTCGAGTCCGGTGACGTGCCCCTCCCCCACGGCCGGCCCGTCCTCGTCGAGCACGAGCCGCCCGCGCAGCGCGCGCTGGACGTCCAGCGCCGCCGCCTCGTCGGCGGGCCATCCCGCCGGAACCCCGATGATCCCCATGCGGGCCACCCTACGGCGGCGGCCTCGGGTACCGTGCCCGCCGTGACCTCGATCGACGCGCTCGTACGCCTCTGCCTGCCGCCCGCCGTGGCGCCGCCCGCCGTGGACTGGGCGGAGACCGAACGCGCCCTCGGACTGCCGCTCCCCGAGGACTACAAGCGGCTGGTCGAGACGTACGGCTCCGGCGTCTTCGACGAGACGGTGTGGCTGCTCGCCCCGGACGCGGGCCGTCCCGACCACGACCTGCTCGCGCAGCGGCGGGAACGGGACGAGATCCTGGAGTCCCTGTGGGAGATCGGCGAGGAGCGCCCCGAGGAGCTGGAGGAGCCCGGCACGGTCGTGGTGCCGTGGGCGTACGAGGAGGGCTCGGGGGCCTTCCTGTACTGGCTGGTGCGGCCCGGCAGCCACCCCGACACCTGGCCGGTGTTCTACAACGAGGGCCGCGGGCCGCTCTGGGAGCGGCACGGCCCGGGCTGCGCGGCCTTCCTGCACGCGGTGCTCACGGGCACGGCGGACACCGCGTACTTCGGCTACCTGTACGAGGTGCGGGGGATCACCGCGCACGGCTTCGAGCCCGTCGGGGCGGCGCTCGGGGAGTGAACGGCCCGGCCGGGCACCGCCGGTAGCCTTGCACGCATGTTCGTACTGGAATTGACCTACACCGCGCCCGTCGAGCGGGCGGACGCCCTCATGGACGCGCACATCGCCTGGCTGGACGAGCAGTACGCCGCCGGGGTGTTCCTGGCGTCCGGGCGGAAGAACCCGCGCGACGGCGGGGTGATCCTGGCGGCCGGGGTCGACCGGGCCGCGATCGAGCGGATCGCGGCGGCCGACCCCTTCAGCTCCGAGGGCGTGTGCGCCTACCGGATCACCGAGTTCTACGCGTCGAAGACGGTCGAGGGCCTGGCCGGCTACCGCGAGCAGCCGCCGGCCTGACCCCGTCCGTCAGCCGCGGGCGAGCCGGGCGATCCGGCCCTTCTCGCCGGAGGCCCAGCAGCCGCCGTCCGGGGCGCAGTCCACGGTGTCGTACGAGCCGGTGTCGACGGTCCGCCAGCTCCGGCCGCCGTCCCGGGTGAGGTCGGTGCCGGTCGGGCCGACGGCCAGGGCCGCCGTACGGGAGTGCGGCAGCCAGGCGACGCCGGAGCGGTACGCGGGCGGGGGCGTGCCGGCCGGGGTCCAGGTGCGTCCGCCGTCGCCGGTGACGGCGGCGGCGCGCGGCGAGGGCTGCCCGGCGCGGTAGTCGCCGCCGACCGCGAGGCCGTGGCCGCGGTCCCGGAAGGCGAGCGCGAAGACGCCCCGGGCGGGGTCGCCGGCCGGCACGGGGCTGTCGGTGACGGTCCAGGTGCGGCCCCGGTCCGCGGAGTGGAAGACCCGGGCGGTGGCGGCGCCGCCGGTCGCGAACCACACGTCCTTCCCGCCGCCGGGGGCCGTCACCAGGCACTGCCCGCTCGCGGCGAAACCGGCCTCGCCGGGCAGGGCGGCCGGCATCCCGGAGTCCGGCAGGACCTCCCAGCTGCCGCCGCCGTCGCGGGTGGCGAGGATGCGGAACCTTCCGTCGACGGGGTCGCTCAGGGCGAGGCCGTGGCGGCGGTCGAGGAAGGTCACGCAGTCGTAGAAGGCGCGCGGATCGGTGTTGCGGAAGGCCTCGGTCCAGGTGGCGCCGCCGTCCCCGGTGCGCAGCAGCCGGGACGCCTCGCCCTCGCCGATGGCGAGGACGACGGCCCGGCGGGCGTCGAAGGCCTCGACGTCACGGAGCTCCAGACCCTCCGCGCCGGGCGGCGAGACGTTGTGCCAGCTGTGGCCGGCGTCGGTGGTGCGCAGGACGGTGCCCCGGGAGCCCGCCGCCCAGGCGGTGCGCCGGTCCACCGCCGCCAGTCCCCGGAAGCGGGCGTCGGTGCCGGTGGGGGTGAGCCGCCAGCCGTCCGCGGAGGTCTCGGTCGCGGGGGCCGCGAGGGCCGTGGGGGGCGTGGGGGCCGTGGGGGTCTCCCCGGCCCGCGCGGGGGCCGCGAGGGTCAGCGCGAGGGCCGCCCCGATGAGTCCCACCAGTCCCGTCAGTCCCGCCGTCGTCGTGCGTCGCGTCGTTCGCGTCTTTCGCACAGGTGTCATGGCGCCGGAAGCTAGCGGCGGCGGCCCGGCGCGTCCAGAGGGCCTCCCGGCCCCCGCCGGGGTGCGGGGCGCGGCGGGCGTTCCTAGGCTGGGCGCATGACCGAGGGAACAGCGGAGCCGGGGCCGGAGACCCCGATCGCCGAGAAGCCGCGGCTGAAGGAGTACGACGGCGAGGGCATCACCGTCACGTTCGAGCCGCGCCGCTGTCTGCACGCGGCCGAGTGCGTCCACGGCCTGCCGGAGGTCTTCGACCTCTCCCGCCGCCCGTGGGTGCTGCCGGACGCGGCCACGCCGGAGCGGGTCGCCGAGGTGATCCGTCGCTGTCCTTCGGGCGCGCTCCGGTACCACCCGCCGGAGGGCGGGGCCGAGGAGGCACCGGACGTGCCCACCACCGTGCGGCGTTCGCCGTCCGGGCAGCTGGTGATGCGCGGCGACCTCCTCGTCATGGGCGCGCACGGGGCCCGGCACGAGAGCCGGGTGATGCTCTGCGGCTGCGGTGCCTCGGCGAACCAGCCGTACTGCGACCACTCGGGGCCCTGCGCGGCGCCGGACGACGACGTGGCCGAGGACCGCTGAGCTGCCTTACTCCCCCGGGCTCCCCCTCTTCCGCTTCGGTTCCCCCTTCGGGCTCCTTTCTCGGTGACACACCTCACGTGGGGGGCCGGTGCACGTTCCGGCCGTTCCGCTCGTCTTCATGGGTGTCAGGTGCCCTGGTGTCGGGGAGACGCACAGGATCACAACCCGCGCGAGAGGAGTCCGCCGTGTCCGCCGTGATCGAGCAGCCCGTCCAGGCCCGTCTGGTCGCTTCCGCTCCCCGGATGGAGACCGTCCCCGCCACCCTGCGCTACGACCGCGAGGATCCGTACGCGGTCAGCATGGCCTTCCCGCCACCGGCGACCCTGGAGGGCGTCGAGGTCTCGTGGGCCTTCGCCCGCGACCTGCTGGCCCAGGGGGTCGAGCGGCCCGCCGGCGACGGCGACGTACGGCTGCGTCCGTACGGCTACGACCGCACGGTCGTCGAGTTCCACGCCCCGGAGGGCGTGGCGATGGTCCATGTGCGCACCTCCGAGCTGCGCCGCTTCCTGGAGCGCTCGCAGCACCTGGTGCCGGCCGGGCTGGAGCACCAGTACCTGGACTGGGACCGGGATGTGGCCGCGCTCCTGGGCGAGCTGCCGTAGCCCGGCTCCCGTAATTCGATTGCCTCCTCCTCGGAGGGCTTCTACGGTCGACGGGTCGCATCGCCTCCCGATCGGAGAAGGAACGTTGTTCATCTGAGGTCCCGAGACACCGTGCCGCGCCCGGCCCCCGTGCCCCGCGCGCCGTTCTCGACCTCGGTGGACGAGCCGTTCCCCACGTTGCCCGCGCCCCGGTGTCTCCACGCGTCGCTCCACGCCCACGCTCACACCCGTGCTCGCGGCACGCACCGGAGGCCCTCGTGTCACATCAGCCTGTCTTCCTCTCCGCCACCTCTCTCTCCTTCTCCTGGCCCGACGGCACCGAGGTCTTCGACGACCTCCGGATGACGGTCGGCTCCGGCCGCACCGGCCTGGTCGGCACGAACGGTTCGGGGAAGTCCACCCTGCTCCGGCTGCTCGCCGGGCGGCTCACCCCCACCGGCGGCGCCGTGACGGCGTCCGGCGAGATCGGCTACCTGCCGCAGAACCTGGTCCTGGACACCGGCCGCCGGGTGGACGCGATCCTCGGGATCGACCGGAAACGGGCGGCGCTGCACGCCGTCGAGGCCGGGGATCCCGCCGAGGAGCACTTCACCGTGATCGGCGACGACTGGGACGTGGAGGAGCGGGCCCGCGCCACCCTCGACCAGCTCGGGCTCGGCGCGATCGGCCTGGACCGCACGGTCGGCGAGGTGTCCGGCGGAGAGTCCGTGCTGCTGCGGCTCGCCGCGCTGCTGCTGGCCCGGCCGGACGTGCTGCTGCTCGACGAACCCACCAACAACCTCGATCTGTACGCCCGTTCACGTCTCTACGAGGCGGTGGAGGGCTGGTCCGGGGTGATGGTGGTGGTGAGCCACGACCGGGAGCTCCTGGAGCGGGTCGACCGGATCGCCGACCTCCACGACGGCGCGGTGAACTGGTACGGCGGCCCCTACTCGGCGTACGAGGAGGCGCTCGCCGCCGAACAGGAGGCGGCGGAGCGGATGGTGCGGGTCGCCGAGGCGGACGTGCAGCGGCAGCGGCGCGAACTGTCCGAGGCGCAGATGAAGTTGGCGCGCCGCAGGCGGTACGCGCAGAAGAGCTTCGAGAACAAGGCCGTGCCGAAGGTGGTGGCCCACACCCGACGGGGCCAGGCACAGGTGTCGGCGGGCAAGCACCGCACGCTGCACGCGGACCGGCTGACGGAGGCGCGGGAGCGCCTCGACGTGGCGGTGGAGGCGGTGCGGGACGAGGACGAGATCCGCGTCGAGCTGCCGCGCACCTCGGTGCCGCCGGGGCGCGAGGTGCTGCGCCTGACGGACCTCGAACTGCGGTACGGCGCCCGGGTCGAAGGCGGTTTCGAGCTGAGGGGTCCGGAGCGGGTGGCGCTCGTGGGCCGCAACGGGGCCGGGAAGACGACGCTGCTGCGGACGGTCGCCGGCGAGCTGGAGCCGGTGTCGGGAGAGGTGGAACGACTGGTGCCGCTCCGCTTCCTGCCGCAGCGGCTCGACGTCCTGGACGACGGGCTGAGCATCGTGGAGAACGTCGCCCGGTTCGCGCCCACGGCGTCGGGGAACACGATCAGGGCGCGGCTGGCGCGGTTCCTGTTCCGGGGCGCCCGGGCGGATCAGCGCGTGGGCACCCTGTCGGGCGGCGAGCGGTTCAGGGCCACGCTGGCGGCGCTGCTGCTCGCGGAGCCGGCTCCGCAGCTGTTGCTGCTCGACGAGCCGACGAACAATCTGGACCTGGCGTCGGTGCGGAAGCTGACGGCGGCCCTCCACGCGTACGAAGGGGCGCTGGTCGTGGCCAGTCACGACCTGACATTCCTGGAGTCGCTGGGGATCACGCGCCGGGTGCTCCTCGACGGCCGCCTGCGGCCGACGTCGGCGGAGGAGCTTCGGGCACTGTCCGTGTCGACGGCGCGGTGATGCCGACGGTGCGATGACGTCAGCGCTGTGCCGATGTCACCGGTTCGGGGACGTCAACGGTGCAGTAAGGCCCAGGACTTGGTCCCGCCGTCCGTGGTGAGGGCGGGGGCCAGGCCCCAGTCGCCGCCCTGTTCGTCGACCGCCGCGGCCAGCAGCCACATGCTGCGGCTGCGGCGTTCGCGGCAGCGTTCCGCCTCGTCCGGCCGTGGGTGGGCCGGATGCTGGTCGTAGAGGACGATCCGCAGGGCGTCGTACTGCCAGCGGACGCGCAGCGCCATCTCCCGGTCGGGGGTGAACCGGTAGGCGGCGGCGACGAGTTCGGAGACGGCGAGGCGGGCGGTCTCGCGCAGTTCGGCGAGGCCGTGGCGGGCGAGGAGGCCGTCGACGGCCTGGCGGGCGAGGCCCGCGCAGTAGGCGCCACCGGGGAGCAGCATCGAGTAGCTGAGGTTCTCCGTGGCGGGGGGTATGGGCCCGGCCGCCGCGGTGACGGCGGCGGCCGGAAGGCAACGCAGGGCGCCCTTCATCGGATTGCTCACATTTCCTGTACATGGGGGTGCTCTGCACACGGACGCGGTCGCCCCGTGTGAGACTTGCGCTACCGACCGTAGCGCAGATGCGGAGCACAGTGCTACTACTTGCAGGTAGTGGCGCCGTTTCCGGCCAGAGGGCGAAACGGCGGCGCGGAAGCCGGGCGGCAGGGGGCCGCACGGCCGGACGAGGGAGAACGACGTGCCACCCAGGACCAGCCCCACCGCGCGCCAGCAACGGCTCGGGGCAGAACTGCGCAAGCTGCGCGAACAGTCGGGGATGTCGGCCCAGCAGGCCGCCGCCCTCCTGGGCGTCGACCGCACCCGCATCCCCAACGTCGAGTCCGGCCGCTTCGGCATCAGCCCCGAGCGGGTGCGGACCCTGGCCTTCAACTACGGCTGCCCCGACGCGGGCCTGGTCGACCTGCTCGCCGCCATGGCCCAGGAGCGGGACCGCGGTTGGTGGGAGGAGCACCGCGGACTCCTGCCGCCCGCCCTGCTGGACATCGCCGAACTGGAATACCACGCTGCCGAGTTGGCCACCGCCGTGACCACCCACGTACCGGGACTCCTGCAGACCGAGGAGCAGGCGCGGGCGGTCTTCGACACCGCCGTCCCCCTGCTGCCCGAGCCCGACCTGGAGGCCCGGCTCGCCCTGCGGCTGCGCCGCCAGGAGGTCCTGGACCGGCCGGTGCCGTACGAGGCGGTGATCCACGAGGCGGCGCTGCGCATGCAGTTCGGCGGCCCGAAGGTGGCCCGCGCGCAGCTGGAGCACATCCTGGAGCAGTCCGAGCGGGCGACCGTCACCGTGCGGGTCATCCCCTTCGCCGCCGGGGGTTTCCCCGGCGCCGGACAGTCGTTCACCTATGTGTCCGCGCCGGTGCCGCAGCTCGACACCGTGCAGCTCGACTCCTCGCACGGCTCGCTCCTGCTCGACGCCGACATGAAGCTGCGCCGGTACCAGGGGCTGCTCGGGCGGCTGCGCGGACTCGCCCTGTCCGCCGCCGACTCCCGCACGTTCATCCGCTCGATAGCCCAGGACCTGTGAAGGACCCCCCACCATGAACGTCACCAGCACCAGCACCAGCACCACACCCGCCCCCACCTCCCCGGCCGCCGCCCGCATCGCCTGGGGCGACGCCTTCTGCAGCGAGGGGGCCAACTGCTTCCGCTTCGGTCTCGACGACGCCGGCCGCGCCTACATCGGCTCGACCCTCGCCCCGGGCGAGTACGTCAGCGACTCGGTGGAGGCGTTGCGCGCGCTGATCTCCGCGGTGAAGTCCGGCGCCGCCGATCATCTGCTCTGAGTAGCCGATCACTTGTTCGCGGGTGACCACCCCCGAGGTGACCTGCGTCTCTTTTCCCGGCCCGAGCTGGGCACATAACGGAACGTAACCGGACAGCGCCCGAGAGGGGCTTGGTCGACCCCTTACGGAGCCTTAACCTACGGTCTCGTAACCTACGAGTCCGTAGGTAGTTCCGTTTACCCTTTCTCCGTCCCCAGGAGTCCCCGTGACACTCACCTCTCCCCACCTCGGCAGCTCGGCAGGGTGGACCGACGCGCGCTTGCTGTACGCGCTGGAAGAGGTGGTGGAGAAGGAGCTCGACCGGCACCTCAAGGTCGCCAAGGACTGGATGCCGCACGAGTACGTGCCGTGGTCGGACGGCCGGAACTTCCCGGGCTTCTTCGAGGACGGCGAGGCCTGGGACCCGGCCCAGTCCAAGGTCACGGACATAGGGAAGATCGCCCTCGTGGTGAACCTCCTGACCGAGGACAACCTCCCCAGCTACCACCACGAGATCGCCAGCCTCTTCGGCCGCGACGGCGCCTGGGGCACCTGGGTGCACCGCTGGACCGCCGAGGAGGGCCGGCACGGCATCGTCATGCGCGACTACCTGCTCGCCTCCCGCGCCGTCGACCCGGACAAGCTGGAGCAGTTCCGGATGTCGCACATGAGCGAGGGCTTCGAGTCGGACAACCGCCACTCGATGCTGCACTCCGTGGCGTACGTGTCCTTCCAGGAGCTCGCCACCCGCATCTCGCACCGCAACACCGGCCACCAGTCCGGAGACCCCGTCTGCGACCGGATGCTCGCCCGCATCGCGCTCGACGAGAACCTCCACATGATCTTCTACCGCAACCTGCTGAAGGCGGCCCTGGAGATCGCCCCCGACCTGGCGATGCAGGCCGTGCGGGACGTGGTCGTGGACTTCCGGATGCCCGGCCACGGCATCCCCGGCTTCGAGCGCGCCGCCGCCCAGATGGCGATCGGCGAGGTCTACAACCTGCGCATCCACCACGACGACGTCCTGGCCCCGGTCATCCGGCACCTGCGGATCCTGGAG
Source organism: Streptomyces sp. NPDC007863 (assembly GCF_040633895.1). Lineage (NCBI taxonomy): Bacteria > Bacillati > Actinomycetota > Actinomycetes > Kitasatosporales > Streptomycetaceae > Streptomyces > Streptomyces sp. NPDC007863. The sequence continues at coordinate 122,573 of NZ_JBEYEI010000020.1, read as the reverse complement.
CTGGACGGCCTCGGCCCCGACGGGCTGCGCGCCCAGGAGGAGCTGGGCCTGTTCATGAACGGGCTCGACACGGAGGCCGCGAAGTTCGACGAGAAGCTCGCCGCCCGCAAGGCCCGGATGGCCGCCCGCGCCACGGGCTGAACGGTCGTGTCCCCGGAGCGGTTCAGGAGCGCTGCGTGCGCCGCAGCCTGAGCCGCTCCTTCTCCGAGAGCCCGCCCCACACCCCGAACCGCTCGTCGTGCGCGAGCGCGTACTCCAGGCAGGCCACGCGCCCCTCGCAGGCTCCGCAGAGCTGCTTGGCCTCGCGGGTCGAGGACCCCGGGGCGGGGAAGAAGAACTCGGGTCCGGCCTGGGCGCACAGCGCGTCCTCGCGCCAGGCGAGGTCGGCGGCGGGGCGGGGGGCCGGGAAGGTCAGGACTGCGGTCTCGGTCTGCATGGCTCCACCCTGCCGGGGGCCGCTAAACACACCGTCAACGTCCGATCAATGCGGCGCGTCGGGCGCGTCGGCACCGTTCCCGTCCGGCTTCTTCGCCCGGCTCGGCTGGACCCGTTTCGGCTCGCCGGGCATCTTCGGGTACTCCGGCGGATAGGGCAGGTCCCCCAGGGCGTGCTCGGCCTCGTCGCGCCGCGCCAGTTCGAGCAGCGGCTCCAGGTCGAAGCGCTCGTCGTCCATGTCGGCGTGGACGTCGCCCAGTTCGGCGTAGCGGGCCGGCATGGTGCGGATGTCGAAGTCCTGCGGCACCGCGTCGTCGACCTCCTCCCAGCGCAGCGGCGCGGAGACCGGGGCGTGCGGCCGGGGCCGTACCGAGTAGGCGGAGGCGATCGTGCGGTCGCGGGCCGTCTGGTTGTAGTCGACGAAGATCCGCTCGCCGCGCTCCTCCTTCCACCACTTCATGGTCACCCGGTCCGGCATCCGCCGCTCCAGCTCCCGCCCGCACGCGATGGCGGCCCGCCGCACCTGGACGAAGGTCCAGTCGGGGCGGATGGGGACGAAGACGTGCAGCCCGCGCCCGCCGGAGGTCTTGGGCCAGCCGCGCAGCCCGTACTCGCCCAGGACGGCACGCAGCTCATGGGCGGCGCGGACCGCGTCGGCGTAGTCGGTGCCCGGCTGCGGGTCGAGGTCGAGGCGGAGCTCGTCGGGGCGGTCGGTGTCGGCGCGCCGCACCGGCCAGGGGTGGAAGGTGACGGCGCCGAGGTTGGCCGCCCAGAGCACGGCGGCCGGTTCGGTGGGGCACATCTCGTCGGCCGAGCGTCCGCTGGGGAAGGTGATGTGCGCGGTGGGGATCCAGTCGGGCAGGTACTTCGGGGCCCGCTTCTGGAAGAAGGACTCGCCCGTCACCCCGTCGGGGTAGCGCTCCAGGGTGGTGGGCCGGTCCCGCAGGGCGCGGGTGATGCCCTCGCCGACGGCGAGGTAGTAGTTCACCATGTCCAGCTTGGTGTAGCCGGGTTCCGGGAAGTAGACCTTGTCCGGGTTGGAGACGCGGACGGTGCGCCCGCCCGCCTCCAGTTCCACCGCTGCCGTCTTGCCTGCCATGGGCGCCACCCTAGGGCTCGCCGACATCTGCCGCATACCGGACAATCTGATCCATGGATCTGCCGGTGATGCCGCCCGTGAAACCGATGCTCGCCAAGGCGGTGAAGAAGATCCCGCCCGGGATGCAGTACGAGGCCAAATGGGACGGCTTCCGGGCGATCGTCCACCGCGACGGCCCCGAGCTGGTCATCGGCAGCCGCACCGGCAAGCCCCTCACCCGCTACTTCCCCGAGCTCGTCGAAGCCCTCGCGGAGCGGCTGCCGGAGCGGTGCGTGGTGGACGGCGAGATCGTCGTCGAGCGCGACGGACGGCTCGACTTCGACCGGCTCAGCGAGCGGATCCACCCGGCCGACTCCCGGGTCCGGATGCTCGCCGGGACCACCCCCGCCCGCTTCGTCGCCTTCGACCTGCTCGCCCTCGGCGACGACGCCCTCCTCGACACCCCGCTCGCCGAGCGCCGCGCGGCCCTGGAGCGGATGCTCGCCGGCACCACCGCCCCGCTCCACCTCGCCCCCGCCACCCGGGACCCGGAGCTGGCGGCGCGCTGGTTCGAGCAGTACGAGGGGGCCGGGCTCGACGGGGTGATCGCCAAGCCGCTCGACCTGCCCTACCGGCCCGACTCCCGGCTGATGTACAAGATCAAGCACGAGCGGACCGCCGACGTCGTCGTGGCCGGATACCGCTTCCACAAGAGCGGCCCCGTCGTCGGCTCGCTCCTCCTCGGCCTGTACGACGACCGGGGCGCCCTCCAGCACGTCGGCGTCTGCGCCGCCTTCACCGCCAAGCGGCGGGCCGAGCTCGTCGAGGAGCTGGAGCCGTTGCGGATGGACCCGCCCGACGGACACCCGTGGGCGGCCTGGGCCGAGGAGGCCGCGCACGAGGGCGCCAGGCTGCCGGGCGCGCCGAGCCGCTGGTCGGGGAAGAAGGACCTGTCGTGGGTGGCGCTGCGGCCGGAGCGGGTCTGCGAGGTCGGCTACGACCACATGGAGGGCGACCGCTTCCGGCACACCGCGCAGTTCAAGCGCTGGCGCCCGGACCGCACCCCGGAGTCATGCGGCTACGCGCAGCTCGACGAGCCGGTCTCGTACGACCTGTCGGACGTCCTGGACTGACCCTCCGGGCGGGACGGCGGCGAAACAGGCCGACGATCTTGCCGGTCCTGGCGTCCCTGCGCCACGTGATTTCCTTCACACAGGCAGGGCCGTCGCGGGTCTTGCGCGCCCCGCGCCCCGCCCCGAGGACCGCCCTCCGCGCCCGCGATACGCAGGGACCGTACGCAATGCGGCGCCGGCCACACGCCCCGTACCTGCGGGAACGCCGGCGCCGGCGATCACCGGGGCCGCGCGGTCCGAGGCGGGTGCGCCCGCGCACCCCGCGCGGGGCGGGCGCCCCCGGCGCACCCCGGCACCGGAGCCGTACCGGAACCGCTCCCGCCATCCGGTACGTATGGAGGTGAGAGCCCTTCCCGTCCGCCCCCACGAACCGCTAGGACTGATCCGTGATCGCCTCGCCCTCCCCCCTCGTCCCCGTCCCGATCCCCGACCGCGTGGCCGCTCTCATCGGCGCCTGTCTGCCCGCGCACGTCCTCCAGGCGGAGATCGAGGCGGACTGCGCGGCGCGCGAGGTCTACCGCTTCCGCGGGCCGCTCTGCCCCGAGGACCTGGCCGACCGCGAGCACGCCCTCGCCGCGCTCGCCCGCGCCAACAAGATCCTGGCCAAGCACCACCCGACGCTGCCGGTACGCCCCTGAGGCCGTCGCCCGTTCGGGCGCATCCCACGGGCAGCGGAGGCGGCGCGGTGTGACGCTGCGAAGGTGACCACGACCAGCGACGCAGCACCCGCCGCCCCGGCCGCGCCCGCACCGCCCGTGCTCGACGGCCGCCGCCGCAACATCGTCTTCGGCACGATCATGCTCGGCGTGCTGCTCGCGGCACTCGACCAGACCATCGTGGGCACCGCCCTGCCCACGATCGTCGCGGACCTCGGGGGCGCCGCCCACATGTCGTGGGTCGTCACCTCCTACCTCCTCGCGGAGACCGTGGCGACGGTCCTGGTCGGCAAGTTCGGCGACCTCTTCGGCCGCAAGCTGATCTTCCAGATCTCCGCGGTCGTCTTCATCACCGGCTCCTTCCTCTGCGGCCTCGCCACCAACATGACGCTGCTGATCGTCTGGCGCGGCCTGCAGGGCATCGGCGCCGGCGGCCTCATGGTCACCTCGATGGCGCTGATCGCCGATGTGATCCCGCTGCGCGAACGCGGCAAGTACCAGGGCGCGATCGGCGCCGTGTTCGGCGTCTCCACGGTCATCGGGCCGCTGCTCGGCGGCCTGTTCACCGACCACGCCAGCTGGCGCTGGGCCTTCTACGTCAACGTCCCGATCGCGATCCTCGTCGTCATCGCCGCCGCCCGGACCATCCCCTCCGTGCGCTCGGCGAGCCGGCCGGTCATCGACTACCTGGGCATCGCGCTGGTCGCGATCGGCTCCAGCGCCCTGATCCTGGCGACCAGTTGGGGCGGGAACGAGTACGCGTGGAGCTCCGGCGTCATCATCGGCCTCTTCGTCGGCGGCCTGATCGCCCTCGCCCTGTTCTGTTGGGCGGAGATGCGGGCCGCCGAACCCATGCTGCCGATGCGGCTGTTCCGCAATCCGGTCTTCACCGTTTGCTCGGTGCTGAGCTTCGTCGTCGGCTTCGCGATGCTCGGCGCGATGACCTTCCTGCCGACCTATCTCCAGTACGTGGACGGGGATTCGGCGACCGTCTCCGGCATCCGGACGCTGCCGATGGTCGTCGGTCTGCTGATCGCCTCGATCTACAGCGGCAACGTGGTCAGCAAGACCGGGCACTACCGGATCTTCCCCATCATCGGCTGCGCGGTGATGGGCGTCGGGCTCTATCTGCTCTCCCTGATGGACCAGAACACCGGCGCCTGGCTGGAGTCGCTGTACATGTTCGTGCTCGGCGTCGGCATCGGCCTGTGCATGCAGGTCCTGACGATCGCCGTGCAGAACACCGTCGACTACGCCGACCTCGGCACCGCCACCTCCGGCGTCACCTTCTTCCGCACCCTGGGCAGCTCCTTCGGCACCGCCGTCTTCGGCACGATCTACACCAACGCCCTCAAGCCCAACCTCACCGACGGGGTCGCCGAGGCGTCCGCGCTCGCCGGGCAGGCGGGGCTCGACCCTGCCTCGGTGCCGGCGGCCGCCCAGAGCCCGCAGGGGCTGCACGGACTGCCCGACGGGGTCGCCGAGCCGATCGTCCAGGCCTATGCCGACACCCTGCACACCGTCTTCCTGTGGACCGTGCCGGTCGCCGTCGTCGGCTTCGTCGTCGCCCTCTTCCTCAAGCAGGTCGAGCTGCGGGACTCGGCCCGGGAGTCCGCCCCCGACATGGGCGAGGGCTTCGCCTCCCCCACCACCAGCGGCGACTCGGCGAAGCTCCTCGAACTCTCCGTCGGCCGGCTGCTGCGCCGGGTCGACATGGACACCGCCCGCCGGATCGTCGCCGCCTCCGACACCCGGCTCGACACGGCCGGCGCCTGGGCGGTCATGCAGGTCGAGCTGCACACCCGGACGGTCGGCCACGCGAGCCTCGGCCTGATCGCGGCGAGCCGCCGCCTGCCGCCGGAGGTCATCCTCCCGGTCTTCGACCGGATGGTCGACGAGGGCTTCCTCACCCGGGACGGCAACCTCCTCTCGCACACGCCGGCCGGCACCCGCGAGGCCGAGGTCATCACCCACGCCTGGGGCGACTGGCTCTCCGCCCGCCTGGAGCAGGAGCGCGACCGCCCCAGCGGCCCCGCACTGCGCGCCGCCGTCGACGCCATCGCGAAGAAGGCCGTCGCGGAGGACCTCTCCACCGGCATCCCGACCGGCCGCGCGAACGAGCGGACGAAGGTCGCCTCCCGGTCGTGACCCTCCCTGGACGGAGAAGGGCCGGTCCGGCGGCAAAGGGCTGGTCCGGCCCGCGTCCGTGACCGACGATCGGCCCATGAGCCTTCTCGTCCACACCTTCGTCCTCGACGCCGACGGGCGCCGGGAGATCCTGGAGTCCCCGCCCGGCGGCGGGGACCTCGCCGGCTTCGAGAGCACCCGCGCCGAGCTGTGGGGCTCCCCCGGGATGCGCGCCCTCGGCGCGCGGTTCTTCCCGCGGCTCGACGGCGACGACCTCCACGTCGAGCCCGAGGAGGTGGAGGACTTCCTCGCCGAGTGCGAGGCGGTCCGGCCCCATCTGGCCGACCTCGCCGGACAGGGCGGCTACGCCCCCGACTACGTCGCCGTCCGCTTCGGCCACATCGTCGCGGCCGCCCACCGCGCCAGGGAGGTGGGCGGCGGCGTCCTCGTCTGGTAGCCGTCCCGGCCGGGGTCAGTGCTCCGGGAAGTCCCCGTCGACGTAGACCCAGGCGCCGTCGTGGCGGGTGAAGCGGCTGTGTTCGGTGAGGGTGCCGGGCTCGCCGTCGTGGACGTAGCGGGCGGCGAAGGTGACGGTGCCCCGCTGGTGGAAGGCGGTGCCGTCGGCGGTGCCGAGGATCTCCAGGCCCGTCCACCGCATGCCGGGGTCGAGGTCGAGGGTGCCGGGGCGGGTCTCCGGGGCCCAGGTGCGCAGCAGATAGGCCGCGTCGCCGACGACGAAGGCGCTGTAGCGGGAGCGCATCAGCAGTTCGGCGGTGGGCGCGGTGGCTCCCGTACCGGCGTGGAAGCGTCCGCAGCAGGCGCCGTACACGGCGTCGAGACCGCAGGGGCAGGGCGTGTCGGCGGTGACGGCCGGGGCGGGCGCGGGCGTACGGCGGCGGGGGGCGGTCTTGCGTCGGGACATGCGGTCATTCTCCCCCAGGAGCCGGGCGGTCCCGCGGGGCCGGCCGAGTAGCGTACGGCCCATGCGACTGACGATTCTCGGAGGCGGCGGTTTCCGGGTGCCGCTGGTGTACGGCGCGCTGCTCGGCGACCACGCCGAGGGGCGGATCACCCGCGTCACCCTGCACGATCTCGACGGGGACCGGCTGACGGCCATCGCCCGGGTGCTCGCCGAACAGGCCGAGGGGGTGCCGGACGCGCCCGTCGTCACGGCCACCACCGACCTCGACGAGGCGCTGCGCGGGGCGGACTTCGTCTTCTCCGCGATCCGGGTCGGCGGTCTGGAGGGCCGGGCCGCGGACGAGCGGGTGGCGCTGGCCGAGGGGGTGCTCGGGCAGGAGACGGTGGGCGCGGGCGGGATCGCGTACGGCCTGCGGACCGTGCCGGTCGCGGTCGCCGTCGCCCGGCGGATCGCGGCGCTCGCCCCGGACGCCTGGGTCATCAACTTCACCAACCCGGCGGGGCTGGTGACGGAGGCGATGTCCCGGGTCCTGGGCGACCGGGTCGTCGGCATCTGCGACTCGCCCGTGGGGCTCGGCCGCCGGGTGGCGCGGGTCCTCGGCGCGGACCCGGACCGGGTGTGGATCGACTACGCGGGCCTCAACCACCTCGGCTGGCTGCGCGGGCTGCGGGTGGACGGGCGGGACGAGCTGCCGCGGCTCCTCGCGGACGACGCGCTGCTCGGCTCCTTCGAGGAGGGGCGGCTCTTCGGCACCGCGTGGCTGCGCTCGCTCGGGGCGGTGCCCAACGAGTACCTGCACTACTACTACTTCAACCGGGAGGCGGTCGCGTCCTACCGGGGCGCGGAGAAGACCCGGGGCGCCTACCTCCTGGACCAGCAGGCCGGGTTCTACGCGGAGGCAGGCCGGCCCGGGACGCGGGCCCTGGACGCCTGGCACCGCACGCTGGCCGACCGGGAGGCGACCTACATGGCGCACAACCGGGAGGCGGCCGGGGCCGGGGACCGGGCGGAGGAGGACCTGGAGTCGGGCGGCTACGAGAAGGTGGCGCTGGCGCTGATGCGGGCGATCGCGCGCGGCGAGCGGGCCACCCTGATCCTGAACGTGCGCAACGGCGCGACGCTGCCCGGCCTCGACGCGGACGCGGTGGTCGAGGTGCCGTGCCTGGTGGACGCGAACGGCGCCCGCCCCGTGGCGGCGGACCCGCTCCCGTCCCACGCCATGGGTCTGGTGACGGCGGTGAAGGCGGTGGAGCGGGAGGTGCTCGCGACGGCGGAGAGCGGGTCGCGGGCGGCCGCCGTGAAGGCCTTCGCGCTGCACCCGCTGGTGGACTCGGTGGGCGTGGCCCGCCGGCTGCTCGACGGCTACACGGCGGTGCACCCGGGGCTCGCGTACCTGCGGGCGTGACGCGCGCCGGGCCCGGGGGAGGGACTCCCCCGGGCCCGTGCGGACGTGACGACGTGACGACGTGCGGTCAGGGCTTGCGGGCCACCGCGGCCCAGCCCGGGATCGGGTCGTCGCCCTGGACCTGCACCGGCTCGCCCAGCTCGGGGTGCCACTCGGCGGTGAGCGACACTCCGGGCTCGACGAACTCCAGGCCGTCGAAGAAGGCGGCGAGCTCGTCGCGGGAGCGGGGCCGCAGGGTCAGGCCGCGGGCCTTGTACATGCCGACGGCCTTCGCCGCGCCCTCGGGGTCGAAGTCCCCGGTGACGTGCGAGAGGACCAGGTAGGAGCCGGGGGCGAGCTGGTCGACGAGCTTGGCGACGATGTCCCGCGCGCCGTCCTCGTCCCCCAGGAAGTGGAGCAGGGCCAGCATCGACAGCGCGATCGGCTTGTCGAAGTCAAGGACCTTTCCGGCCCTTTCGAGGATCATCTCGGGGTCGCGGGCGTCCGCCTGGATGTACTCGGTGGCCCCCTCGGGGGTCGAGCGCAGCAGGGCGGCCGCGTGCGCGAGCACGATCGGGTCGTTGTCGCAGTAGACGATCCGGGACTCCGGCGCGGCCGCCTGCGCGATCTGGTGCAGGTTGGGCTCGGTCGGGATCCCGGTGCCGACGTCCAGGTACTGGCGCACGCCGTGGGCGCTGAGCCAGCGGATGGCGCGGTGCATGAAGGCGCGGTTGACCCGGGCCATGTCACGGCCGCGGGCGTCGACGGTGAGGAGCTGGCGGGCCATCTCCTCGTCGACGGGGTAGTTGTCCTTGCCGCCCAGGAACCAGTCGTACATCCGCGCGGGGTGCGGCTTGCTGGTGTCGATCCGAATCTCGCGGGATGCGGGGTCCTGGGTCATCGTCGGCTCTCCTGGTAGGGACGAACGGGTGGCGCTGCTACAAGAGTTACGTGACGGTAGGGGCGTGACGGAAGGGGTCAGGTGAGCAGAAAGTCAGCCTGGCCGGATTTGGCTCCCGCGATGAACGCGGCGATCTCCCCGTGGGTGTAGATGAGGGCGGGTCCTTCAGGGTCTGCGGACTGTCGCACGGCGACCCTGCCGTCGGCCAGCTTCATGGCCTCCACGCAGTTGCCCCCGTTCCCGCCGCTCCAGGGCTTGTGCCATCCCTCGGCACCGAGCTCCGCGGCGGGCATGCCGTTGTATATGCGATCCATTCACAGCTCCTTGCGGAGATCCCGGAGGATCTCCTTCGTGCGTTGTGCAGTCGCGGCCTGCGCCGCCATACGGTCCATGACCTCCAGGTGGGACGCCACCTCGGGGCGCGCGTCGAGGTAGACGGCGCCGGTCAGGTACTCGCTGTAGACCATGTCCGGGAGTTCGGGCATGGCGAAGCGGAAGAGGACGAAGGGACCGTACGTGCCGGGGTGGTGGCCGGACGCGAACTCCGCGATCTGCAGGGTGACGTTCGGCAGCTCGGACGCTTCGAGCAGCCGGTCGAGCTGGTCGCGCATCACCTCGGGCCCGTCGCCGACCGGCCGGCGGAACACCGTCTCGTCCATGATCACCCAGAACTTGGGGGCGTCCTCCCTGGTCAGCAGGGACTGGCGCTCCATCCGCAGGGCTACATGCCGATCGATGTCCTCCTCGCGCGCGGCGTCACCGCCGCCGCCGACCGCTCCGCTGCGCAGGATGGCGCGGGCGTACTCCTCGGTCTGGAGCAGACCGGGGACGAACTGGGGTTCGTAGGCCCGGATGAGGCTCGCGGCCCCCTCCAGGCTGACGTACATGGAGAACCAGCCGGGCAGCACGTCGTGGAACCGCTGCCACCAGCCGGGCAGGTTGGCCTCCTCGGCGAGGGCGACGAAGGCCTCCGCCTCGGGGCCGTCGATGCCGTACGCGCGCAGCAGCAGCTGGACGTACGGGATCTTCAGCGCGACCTCGGCGGTCTCCATGCGGCGGATGGTGGCCGGGGCGACGTGGAGGACCTTGGCGGCCTCCTCCCGCTTGAGGCCCGCGCGCTCGCGCAGGTCCTGCAGTCGCCGACCGAGTACGACCTGTCCCACCGTGGGGGCGGACCGCGGCTCGCTCACTCTCAGACCTCCCCGACGCGCTGTGTTCGACGAGTGTGCCACGAAGCCCGGCCAGAGAGAACAAGGCACTCTGCATTTTTCAGAGTGCCACTTGCCAAGTGTCCGAGTCAGGAGGACAGTGTTCCGGTGAACCAGTACGGACTGCCGCCGGTGCCCCCCTCGGGCCCGGCGACAGCGACGTACGGCAGCCCTGCCCACTGTTGTGAGGAACCGGTCGTGGCTTCTGGTAACGCGCAGCCCTCAGGTCTCATGAGCCCCAGAGTCATGGCCCAGCGTCCCCAGGCCCACCACGATCCCGCCCACCGCTTCGCCTTCGAGCTGCCCGCCCGCACCGAGTCCGTGAGCCGCGCCCGCCACCTCACCGAGGAGCGGCTGCTGCTCTGGGGCCGCGGCCCCGAGATACGCGACACGGCCGCCCTGGTCGTCTCCGAGCTGGTCACCAACGCCGTGCTGCACACCGCCAGCACCCGGATCGTCTGCGAACTCCGCCAGGGCGCCGACAGCCTCCGCATCGCCATCCGCGACGAGGGCGGCCCCGCCGGCCCCCGGATACGCGACTGCGGCGCGGACGAACGCGGCCGCGGACTCCTCATCGTCGACGCGCTCTGCGAGGCCTGGGGCGCCGAGCGCACCGGCCACGGCACGGCACAGATCGTCTGGGCGGAGCTGCCCCTCTCCCTGGGGGAGCGATGCTGAAGTCGATGGCCGGCCTGCTCGTCCCCCGCGCCCGCCGCTCCCCCGAGAACGGCCCCGGCCTCTCCCCCGCCGTCCCCGCCACCCGCCTCTCCGTGCCCACCGGCCTCAGCACCGGACTCGGCTGCGACGCGGTCGGCGTCCCCGCCCGCTTCGGCTTCAAGATCCTCTCCCGGCTCCCCGCCAAGGGCTGTGTGTACGCCGACACCGACTGGTGGTGGTGGCTGGTGCCGGCCGGCTCCGACCTCGACCTGGTCTGGCCGCTGCCCGCCTGCTACGCCCGGGGCGCCGAGATCCCCGACCGCGGACCGCGCCTGATCCACCACCCGGACGGCACCTCGCCCTACACCCCGCCGATCCCCCTCTACCTGCTGGCCTGCCAGCTCACCGGCATCGCCCCGGCCTGGCCGGCCCCCCAGGTGCGCACCGCCCTGTGACGCTCCGGGCCGCCCGCTGCGTAGAGTCGGCACCATGTTCACCCCGCAGGGTCCGACCCTCCGCGAACTGACCGTCCAGGCCCTCTCCTCGGTCGAGCACGGCTACGACCTCCTGGCGCCCACGTTCGAGGCGACGCCCTTCCGCACCCCGGACCGGATCCTCACGGCGGTGGCCCGCACCCTGGAGGAGCTGGGCCCCTTCGACGCGGGCCTCGACGTCTGCTGCGGCACCGGCGCCGGCCTCCCGGTCCTCCGCGCGGTCTGCGCGGGCCGGGTCACGGGCGTCGACTTCAGTACGAACATGCTGGCGGAAGCGCGCCGACGGCACCCCGCCGCGACCCTGGTGCGCGCCGACGCCCTGGCCCTGCCCTTCACCGCCGCCTTCGACCTGGCGGTCAGCTTCGGCGCCTTCGGCCACTTCCTCCCGGACGAGCAGCGCACCCTCTTCGCCGGCGTCCACTCGGCCCTCCGCCCCGGCGGCACCCTCGCCTTCCCCCTCCCGGCCCCGCCCCCGGTCGGCTCCCGCGCCTACTGGGCCCTCTGGGCCTTCGACGCGGCGATGCGCGTCCGCAACGCGGTGTGGCGCCCGCCGTTCGTCATGTACTACCGCACCTTCCGCCTGGCGGACGTCCGCACCCGCCTGGAGGAGACGGGCTTCCACGTCACCCACCAGCCCCTGACCGCCTTCGGCACCCGCCCCGACGGCAGCCCGAACTGCCGGCTGGTGGTGGCGCGGAAGGGGTGAGTCAGGGAAGCTTCCCGCCCCAGAAGGCGGAGTCGCCGGTGAAGTCGACGCTCACCTCGACCTCCAGGACGGAACCCGTCCCGGGCGGCACGTCGAAGGCGTAGGCCGCGACGGCCCGGCGACCGGGAAGCAGGGTTCCGGTGTGGCCGGACCCCAGGTCCTGAGCCGCGTCGAAGACGCGCTCCGTCTCCCGCCCGTCGCCGTCCCTGCCCCGGATCTGGACGACGGCGAGTTCGAGGCGTTCCCGCGAGCCGTTGCGGACCGTCACCTGCACCGTGACGGCGGTGTACCCGGCGCGGTGGCCCGCAGAGGTGTCCGAGGGCACGAAACGCTCCGGGGCCGAGACCGTCACCTCCACCCCGTCCGCGTACCGGTGGGTCCGGCCGAACGGCAGCAGGCCCGCGCTCTCCGGCGGCGGCGGCGTGGTCGTCTCCCGCGCGGGGGACGCCGGCGGTGGGGCCGAGGCCGCTCCGCCGCCCCCTCCCCCGCCGTCGCCCCCGAACGCTCCCGTGCCGACGAGGAGGCCGACGACGCCGACGGCGAGGACCAGCACCCCGGTCAGGGCGAGCAGCCAGGTGCGGCGGCGGGGCGGCGTGGGGGCCGGTCCGCTCAGCGGGCCGGGCGGGGGGCCTGCGGGAGGGCCGCCACCCGGGGAGGGCCGTCCGGGGCCGGAACCGTTCGCGTCGCTCATGGCACGCCTCCGCTGTCCCCGAGGGGTTTTCCTCAGGGTAGGCGTGGCATGCCGAAAGCGCCGGTCGATGAGATCGACCGGCGCTTCCGTGTGGTGTCCGAGGGGGGACTTGAACCCCCACGCCCGATAAAGGGCACTAGCACCTCAAGCTAGCGCGTCTGCCATTCCGCCACCCGGACAGGGTGTGTGTCGTTGTCGCGGGTGTTCCCCGCGGCGACATGGATAACTCTACCAGGGGTTCGCGGAGGCTTTCACCGGCGTTTTCCGTGGTCAGTCGTGGGGTGGCCGGAGGGGGAGGTCCCGTGCGCCGGTGGACCCCGGGTCGTGACCGGACGCACGGGGACCGCCCATCCCCTGGAGGATGCCGCCGTGGCGGCCGGGAGCCGGGCGCCCCCCGACGCCCGCTCCGGGGACCACGATCGCTCCGAGGGGTTGGTCCAGGCCAGTCGGTGTCCGGAATACGTCAGGTCAGGCACGGAGGTCGGTGAGGCGGGCGGAGACGACGACGTTGCCCGTGTAGCCGGTGGCGCGGCTGTAGGTCCCGCCGCAGGTGATCAGGCGGAGTTCGGGAGCGCGGGTGGAGGCGTAGACGCGGTCGGCGGGGAAGTCGTCCTTCGGGAGGAGTTCGACGGCGTGCACGGTGAAGACGGCCGTGCGGCCGTCGGCCCGGCGGACCTCCACGGTGCGTCCCCGGGTGAGGGCGCCGAGGGAGTGGAAGACGGCGGGGCCCGCGGCGGTGTCGACGTGGCCGGTGAGGACGGCGGTGCCGGGTTCGCCGGGGGTGACCGCGCCCGCGTACCAGCCGGCCCGGTCGGGGTGCCCGGCCGGGGGGGCCTCCAGCCAGCCGTCCGCGTCCAGGCCGACCCGGGTGAGGGGGGCGTCGACGCCGATCGCGGGGATCGTGACGGCGAGGGGGGCCGAGGCGGGGAGGCCGGCGCGGGCCGGGGGCGGGGGCGCCGCCGGGGCCGGGGCGTCCGCCGCCAGGGGCCGGGGCGGGCCGGGGGCGGTGAGCTGCTCCGTACCGCCGCGGACGAGGTGGACGCCGGCGAGGAGGAGGATCGCGACGACGCCCCAGGCGCCGCGCCGGCCGTACGCGCTGTCCACGGCCACGGGACTCCTCTCCTCGGATCCTCGGATGCGTGCTGGTCGCCCCTCCGTCCCGGACCTCGTCACACCGGGACGGAGGGGCGGTCTCAGGGGCGGCGGCGGGCGAGGACGAGGGCGGAGCCGGCCGCGGCGGCGATGAGGACCGCGCCGGTGGCCAGTTCGGCGGCGCCCAGCGCGTCGGAGCCGGTGGAGCCGCCGAAGCCCGCCTTCACGCCCTTGTGCGGGGGCGTCGGGTGCGCCGGGGTGACCGGCGCGGGCGGCGGGGTGGTGCCGTGGGCGACGGTCAGGGTGGTGGTGCCGCGCTCGCCCTTGCAGTCGAAGGCGATCTCGTACTCGGCGCCGGCCTTGGCGTCGAGGTCGACGGTCGCGCGCCCGGGGCGGCCCTCGGTGAGGGTCACCGTGTCGAAGACGCCGGAGGTGACCGTCACGGAGGGCACCTCGCAGCCGTCCGTGGTCAGGGTGACCGTGCCGCCGGGGGCGACGGTGCGGGGCGTGACGGAGAAGCCGAAGGAGGTGATGTTCGTTCCGCTGCCGGCCCCCGGGCCGGTGCCGGCCCCGGTTCCGGTTCCGTCGTCGGCGGAGGCCGTGGGGGCGGCGGAGAGCGCCAGGGCCGCGGTGACGATCAGGGCGGCGGAAGCGGTACGTATCGCGCGCATGCGGTCCTCCGGTTCGCGGCGGGGGCACGGGCACCCCCACCGCGATCGAAGCTAGGCGCGCCCCGGGGGCGCCGCCACCGGGCTCCCCCTCGCGCTCCGCCGAACGGGGCCGTTTCAGGGCAGTCGGACGACCTGGCCGGCGTAGGAGAGGTTGCCGCCGAAGCCGAAGAGGAGGACGGGCGCGCCGGAGGGCAGCTCGCCGCGCTCGACGAGCTTGGCGAGGGCGAGCGGCACGGAGGCGGCGGAGGTGTTGCCGGAGTCGACGACGTCCCGGGCGACGACCGCGTTGACGGCGCCGATCTTCGCGGCGAGGGGTTCGATGATCCGGAGGTTGGCCTGGTGGAGGACGACGCCGGCGAGGTCCTCGGGGACGATCCCGGAGCGGGTGCAGACCTCGCGGGCGAGGGCCGGGAGCTTCTGGGTGGCCCAGCGGTAGACGCTCTGGCCCTCCTGGGCGAAGAGCGGCGGGGTGCCCTCGATGCGGACCGCGTTGCCCATCTCGGGGACGGAGCCCCACAGGACCGGGCCGATGGCGCCGGTGTCCGTCTCGGTCGCCTCCACGATCACGGCGCCGGCGCCGTCGCCGGTGAGGACGCAGGTGGTGCGGTCGTTCCAGTCGGTGACGCCGGTCATCTTGTCGGCGCCGATGACCAGGGCGCGGCGGGCGGCGCCGGCGCGGACCGCGTGGTCGGCGGTGGCCAGCGCGTGGGTGAAGCCGGCGCAGACCACGTTGAGGTCGAGCGTGGCGGGCGAGGCCATGCCGAGGCGGGCGGCGACCCGGGCGGCCGTGTTGGGCGAGCGGTCGATCGCGGTGGAGGTGGCGACGATGACGTAGTCGATGTCGCCGGGGGCGAGACCGGCGGCGGCGAGCGCCTTGCCCGCGGCGTGCGCGGCGAGCTCGTCGACCGGCTCCTCCGGCCCGGCGACGTGCCGCGTGCGGATGCCGACCCTGCTGAGGATCCACTCGTCGCTCGTGTCGACCCGCTCGGCCAGGTCGTGGTTGGTCAGTACCTTGGCGGGCTGGTAGTGCCCGAGCGCGGCGATGCGAGTGCCCGTCATCCCGGGACCCCCTCGATGGTTCGTTCAGCGGCAGGAACCACCCAGTCTTGCCAGCGACTGATGGGTAACAGGTGACGTAAACCACCAAGATTCCCCCGGGTCGCTTGGCCGACCGTGACAAGGGGGCAGGCGGGACACCGGATCCGGCGGGTCGGGCGGGGGTGGCGCAGAATGGCACGGTCAGGGGCAGGAACACCGGAAGAATCGAAGGCGGCGGGGATGGGACGGGTCACCGAGCGACGGCGGGTCACACGGATCCGGGGCGGCGCGGTGAGCACGCGGCCGGACACGCTGGTGGCGGAGGAGCCGCTGGAGATCCGGCTGAACGGCAAGCCGCTGGCGATCACCATGCGGACGCCGGGCGACGACTTCGCGCTGGCGGCGGGCTTCCTGGTGAGCGAGGGCGTCCTGGCCTCGGCGGCGGACGTGCGGTCCATCGTGTACTGCGCCGGGGCGAAGGAGGACGGGACCAACACGTACAACGTGGTGGACGTGCGGCTCGCGCCCGGGGTCGCCGTCCCCGACATCACGCTGGAACGGAACGTCTACACGACCTCGTCGTGCGGCCTGTGCGGCAAGGCGAGCCTGGACGCGGTGCGGACGACGGCCCGTTTCCCGATCGCCGACACCCCGCCGGTACGGCTCTCCCCCGCGCTCCTGTCCGCGCTGCCGGACCGGCTGCGGGCGGCGCAGAAGGTCTTCGACACGACGGGCGGGCTGCACGCGGCGGCGCTCTTCACGGAGGACGGCGAGCTGCTCGACGTGCGGGAGGACGTGGGCCGGCACAACGCCGTCGACAAGCTGGTCGGGCGGGCTCTGCGGGAGGACCGGCTGCCGCTGGACCGGGCGGTGCTGCTGGTGTCGGGGCGGGCCTCCTTCGAGCTGGCGCAGAAGGCGGTGATGGCGGGGATCCCGGTGCTGGCGGCGGTCTCCGCGCCGTCGTCCCTGGCGGTCGACCTGGCGGCGGAGACGGGCCTGACGCTCGTCGGCTTCCTGCGCGGCCCGGACATGAACGTCTACACGGGCGAGCACCGCGTCACGCTGTGACGGAGCCCTTCGCGGGCGCGGCCGGGGCCGGCTCCGGGTCGCGGGCCCGCCGTTTGGCCAGGGCGGCGCAGGTCATGAGCTGGAGCTGGTGGAAGAGCATCAGCGGGAGGACCGCGAGCGAGGCGTGCGGGCCGAAGAGGACGCTCGCCATGGGCAGCCCGGCGGCCAGGCTCTTCTTGGAGCCGGCGAACTGGATCGCGATCCGGTCGGCCCGGCCGAAGCCCAGGCGGCCCGCGCCGTACCAGGTCAGCGTCAGCATCACCGCCAGGAGGACGGCCTCCGCCGCGAGGAGGAGGGCGAGCCGGCCGGGGGTCACCAGGTGCCAGATGCCCGCGACCATGCCCTGGCTGAAGGCCGCGTAGACGACCAGCAGGATCGAGCCCCGGTCCACGTACCCGAGGATCCGCTTGCGGCGGACCAGGAAGCCGCCCAGGCGGGGCCGCAGGAGCTGGCCCAGGAGGAACGGGGCCAGGAGCTGGAGGGCGATCCTGAGGACGGAGTCCGCCGACAGGCCCCCCGCGCCGCCGCCGAGGAGCGCCGCGGCGAGCAGCGGGGTGAGCACGATCCCGGCGAGCGAGGAGAAGGAGCCCGCGCAGATCGCGGCGGGGACGTTGCCCCGCGCCATCGACGTGAAGGCGATCGAGGACTGGATCGTCGACGGCACCAGGCAGAGGAAGAGGAAGCCGGTGTACAGCCCGGGGGTGAGGACCGTGGGCACGAGGGCGCGCGCGGCGAAGCCGAGCAGCGGGAAGACGAGGAAGGTGCAGCCGAGGACCGTGAGGTGGAGCCGCCAGTGGCGGAGCCCGTCGAGGGTCTCGCGGGTGGAGAGCCGGGCGCCGTAGAGGAAGAAGAGGACCGCGACGACGGCCGTGGCGGCCGACTCGGCGACGGTGGCGCCCGCGCCGGAGGCGGGCAGCAGGACGGCGAGGCCGACCGTGCCGAGCAGCGCGAGGAGGTAGCCGTCGACCGGCAGCCAGGGGGGCGGGAAGGAACGGCGGCGGGTCATGGCTCCACGGAGGTTCTCGGGGGGGTGGTTCGGTGTCCATCCTGGTCGAGGCCGGGGTCATCGGGAATCCCGTACAGCGCTCTGACTGTCATCACGGATCGCGATAGCCTCGTCCTGTGTACGAGCCCACCCAGCTGCGCACCTTCCTGGCCGTCGCGCAGACGCTCTCCTTCACCCGGGCCGCCCGCCGGCTCGGGGTGCGGCAGTCGACCGTCAGCCAGCACGTGCGGCGGCTTGAGGAGGCGGCGGGGCGGCCGCTGTTCACGCGGGACACCCACAGCGTGGAGCTGACCGGGGACGGGGAGGCGATGCTCGCCTTCGCCCGGACGATCCTGCGGGCGCACGAGCAGGCGGCGGCCTTCTTCGCGGGGACGCGGCTGCGCGGGCGGCTGCGGTTCGGGGCCTCGGAGGACTTCGTGGCGACCCGGCTGCCGGAGATCCTGGAGTCCTTCCGGCGCGCCCATCCCGAGGTCGACCTGGAGCTGACCGTCGAGCTGTCGGGGACGCTGGAGGCGCGGCTCGCGGCGGGGCGGCTCGATCTGGTCCTGGCCAAGCGGGGCGCGGGGGCGGACGGCGACGGCGAGGTCCTGGTGTGGAGCGACGTCCTGGTGTGGATCGGGGCGCCGGGGCTGCGGCTCGACCCGGAGCGGCCGGTGCCGCTGATCGTCTACCCGCCGCCGGGCATCACCCGCGCGCGGGCGCTGGCCGCCTTGGAGGCGGAGGGCCGGTCCTGGCGGATCGCGTGTACGAGTTCCAGCCTGAGCGCCAATGTCGCGGCGGCCCGCGCGGGGCTCGGCGTGATGGCCCACACGCGCGGTCTCTTGCCGCCCGGGCTCGTCCCCGTACCGGCCAGGTCGGGGCTGCCGGAGCTGGGCGGGGTGGACTTCGTGCTCCGGCACGGACGGCGCGGCGGGGCGACGCAGGAGGCCGCGGACGCGCTGGCGGAGGCGATCCTGGAGGGCGGCGACGGACTGCGGCGCCCCGACGAGCGGCACCCGCCCGGGGTGTGACCGACCGGGGCGCGGCGGGGCGCGGCCGGTCGGGCTCCGTCGGATACCGGCCGGTCACGGGGGCGTGCGGGGGCGGTACAGATTCCGTGGAGACTTCGGGACGGCCGGACCTACCGGACGGTACGCAACGGGGGGCTTTCGCCGGTCACTTGCCTGCCCACCTGCCCTGACCTGTACGAACGGCGAATGTCGCGGCTTGGTGAAGGTCCTGCCGCGGGCCGTCCGGGTGGGGTACGGTCACGGCGCCGCAGCCGATGCAGCGGCCCCTTTCAGCCACCGAGCCGTCGAGGGAGGAGCAGGTCCGTGCGTGAGTTCACCGTGCCGCCCGTCGAGGCGCCCCCGCTCGGCGGCGGGCTCGCGGACGCCGTCTTCACCCGCGCCGACGCCACCCCCGACGCGATCGCCTTCGGGCGCCGGACGCCGCACGGGGAGTGGGAGGACGTCAGCTGCGCCGCCTTCCGGGACGAGGTGCTGGCCCTCGCGAAGGGGCTCGTCGCGCACGGGGTGCGGTTCGGCGACCGGGTCGCGATCATGTCCCGCACCCGCTACGAGTGGACGCTCTTCGACTTCGCGCTGTGGACGCTCGGCGCCCAGCCCGTGCCGATCTACCCGACGTCCTCCGCCGAGCAGGTCCACTGGATGCTGTACGACGCCGAGGTCACCGCCTGCGTGGTCGAGCACGAGGACCACGCCATGACCATCGGGTCCGTGGTGGACCGGCTGCCGCGCCTCCAGCGGCTGTGGCAGCTCGACCCCGGCGAGGACGCCGGCCCGGGCGCGGTCGCCGAGCTGACCGCCGCCGGCGCGGCCATCGACGAGGACGTGGTGCAGCGGCACCGGCGGGCCGTGACCCCCGAGTCGGTGGCGACGGTCATCTACACCTCGGGCACCACGGGCCGCCCCAAGGGCTGCGTGCTCCACCACGGCCACTTCATGGTCGAGACCGACGCCCTGCTCGCCGGCTGGGAGCCCGTCTTCCGCTCGCGCCCCGGCGACCAGGCGTCCACCCTGCTCTTCCTGCCGCTCGCCCACGTCTTCGGGCGGATGGTGGAGGTCGCGGCCGTCCGCGGCGGGGTGAAGCTGGGCCACCAGCCGTCGATGACCGCCTCGGCGCTCCTGCCCGACCTGGTGACCTTCCGGCCGAGCTTCGTCCTCGCCGTGCCGTACGTCTTCGAGAAGATCTTCCACGCGGCGCGCCGCCGGGCGGAGGCGGACGGCCGGGCCGGCGTCTTCGACAAGGCCGTGGACGTGGCCGTGAAGTACGCGGAGGCGCTGGAGCAGAAGGCCTTCGGCCTCGGTCCAGGCCCGTCGGCGGCGCTGCGGATGCAGCACCAGTTCTTCGACAAGACGGTGTACGGCAGGGTCCGCGAGGCGCTCGGCGGGCGGATCCGGTACGCGATGTCGGGCGGTTCGGCGATGGACCGGCGGACCGGGCTCTTCTTCGCCGGCGCCGGCGTCACCGTCTTCGAGGGGTACGGCCTGACGGAGACGACGGCGGCGGCGACCGCGAACCCGCCCGGCCGGGTCCGGTACGGCACGGTGGGCCGGCCGGTGCCGGGCACGACCGTGCACATCGCGGAGGACGGCGAGGTGTGGATCCACGGCGGCCAGGTCTTCTCCGGCTACCTCGGCGACCCGGCGTCCACCTCGGCCGTCCTGAACGACGGCTGGCTCGCCACCGGCGACCTGGGCGCACTGGACGGCGAGGGCTATCTGACGATCACCGGGCGGAAGAAGGAGATCCTGGTGACCTCCGGCGGCAAGAGCGTGGCGCCGTCCGGTCTGGAGGAGCGGGTGCGGGCGCACCCGCTGATCGCCCAGTGCCTGGTCGTCGGCAACGACCGCCCGTACATCGCGGCCCTCGTCACCCTGGACCAGGAGGCGGTGGACCACTGGCTGGCCATCCAGGGCCGGGCGCCGCTCTCCCCCGCCGAGCTGGTCCGCGACCCGGACCTGGAGACGGAGATCCGGCGCGGGGTGGTGGCCGCCAACACGCTGGTGTCACAGGCGGAGTCGATCCGCACCTTCCGCATCCTCGCCCAGCCCTTCAGCGAGGAGCACGGGCTGCTCACCCCGTCGCTGAAGCTGAAGCGGAAGGCGATCGAGCGGGCGTACGCGGCGGAGGTCGAGGCGCTGTACGGCTGACGGAACCGCCGTACGGCCGTGGCGCGGTGACCGGAATGATGCGGGGCGCGTGATCGTTGGAGTTCGAGGGGCGGTCGTTTCGCGCGCCCGCCCGCGCACGAGCCACGAGCACGACGACGTAAGGATCCCTCCCACGTGAGCACGGACAGCAAGGTTCCCCCGGTCACCCTGAACAACGGCGTGGTGATGCCGCAGCTCGGCTTCGGCGTCTGGCAGGTCCCGGACGACGAGGCGGAGCGGGCGGTGGCCACCGCGCTCGAAGCCGGTTACCGGTCCATCGACACGGCGGCGATCTACGAGAACGAGCGGGGCACCGGCAAGGCGCTGGCCACCTCCGGGCTCCCCCGCGAGGAGCTCTTCGTCACCACGAAGCTGTGGAACGCCGACCAGGGGTACGACTCCGCCCTGCGGGCCTTCGACGCCTCCCTGGAGCGGCTCGGCCTCGACCACGTCGACCTGTACCTGATCCACTGGCCGACGCCGGCGAAGGACGCGTACGTCGACAGCTACCGGGCCCTGGAGAAGATCCTCGCCGACGGCCGCGCCAGGGCGATCGGCGTCTCCAACTTCCTCCCCGAGCACCTGGAGCGGCTGACGGCCGAGACCGGTGTGGTGCCGGCGGTGAACCAGATCGAGCTGCACCCGCAGCTGGCGCAGGCCGAGTCCCGCGCGCTCCACGCGGAGCTGGGCATCGCGACGGAGGCGTGGTCGCCGCTGGGCTCGGGCCGCGGCCTGCTCGACGTGCCCGCGATCGTCGCCGTCGCCCGCAAGCACGGGCGCACCCCCGCGCAGGCGGTGCTCCGCTGGCACCTCCAGACGGGCAACGTGGTCATCCCGAAGTCGGTGACCCCGTCCCGGATCCGGGAGAACATCGACGTCTTCGACTTCGAGCTGGACGCGGAGGACATGGCCGCGATCGCCGCGCTCGACGAGGGCCGGCGCCTCGGGCCGAACCCGGCCGAGTTCAACGCGGGCGCCTGAGGCCGTGGCGGAGGGGAGGGTCGACGGGGGCACCGCCCCCGTCCAGGACGGGCTGTACCGGCTGCGGAACGTGGGGAGCGGCCTGGTCCTGGAGGTGTACGCGGGTTCGCGGCGCGGCGGCGCCAAGGTGCAGCAGGGCGCCGCGACGGACGCGCCGGGGCAGCGGTGGCAGGTGTCCGCGGTGCCGAACGGCGGCGGGCTCTACCACCTGGTCAACGCGGCCAGCGGGAAGCGGCTCGACGTCGTGAACGCCTCCACGGAACCGGGCGCGCTGATCCAGCAGTGGCGGGCGAACAACTTCGGCGCCCAGGAGTGGATCATCGAGCAGGACGTCGAGTCGCCCGGGACGGTGACGCTGGTGAGCTTCATCAGCGGGCTGCTGCTCGAAGTGGCGGACGGCTCGACGACCGAGGGCGCCGACATACGCCAGGGCGAGGACACCGACTCGCCGTTCCAGTGGTGGCGGCTGGAGCCGGTGACCTCCTGAGCGTCCCCCGGGCGGTCAGCCCTTGCGGGCGGTGTGGACCGTGTGCGCCGTCAGGTGGAACAGGTCCGTGCGGTGGTGCAGGGACTGCTCGTCGGCCGGGTCGAGGAGCCGGTCGAGGGTCGCCCGGTCCTCGGCCTCCAGGTGCTCGCCGAAGCCCTCGCGGAGCCGCCCGAAGTGGCTGACGGCGAGCTCGCGCACGACCTGCGGGACGGGCGCGGGCACGTCCACGAGGAAGGTGCGGGTGCCGGCCGGGGTGAGGCCCGCGGAGACGAAGAGGGCGCGCCAGTCGTCGGGTTCGCGCGTCGAGCCGGGCAGCTCGGCGCGCATCCGGGCGAACCAGCCGGCGTGCTCGGCGTCGAGGCGGGCCTCCAGGCCGGGGCGGCCGATGCCGATGTCGCGGGGCAGGTGGCGGGGGGTGAGCCCGCCCTCGACGAGGGCGATCAGGCCGCCCGGGCGGAGCAGCTTCGCGACGTCGGCGAGGGCGGCGCGCTGGTCGCCGATGTGGTGCAGGGAGTTGCCGGCCCACAGCAGGTCGGCCTCGCCCAGGCTGCCGGTCTCCTCCGGGAGCTCGGCCCGCAGGGTGCTGACGCGCGCGCCGAGGCCCCGGACCTCGGCCCGGGCGCGGGCCCGCTCCAGGAGCTCCGGGGTGCCGTCGACGGCGACGGCCTCCGCGTACGGGAAGGCTTCCGCGAGCACGGCGGTGATGACGCCGGGGCCGCTGCCGACGTCGAGGAGCCGGCGGACGCCGCTCGCGGGGACGAGGGTGCCGAGCCAGGCGGCGGCCTCCCGGTAGGCGCCGCCGGCCACCTCGGCCTGCGCCTCCAGGAGCGGCGCGAGCCGGCCCCAGTCGAGCTCGGTGTCGTGCCCGTGGGAGTGCGCGTGCGTGTGCGCGTGCCCGTGGGAGTCGGAGTGGTCGTGGTCGTGGTCGCCGTGCGGCGGCTGGGATGCGCGATGCCGGTTCATGGCACCAGCGTGCGCCGGGACGTCCGGAAGCGCGAGAAAAGTTGCCGGTACGGCAAACGTGTCGCGCCCCGGCGGAAAAGGGGCGGCGGCGTGGCACGGGCGGCTGTTAGCCTCGGCGTATGGGTGCGTTCCACTACTACTTCCTCTGATTCCGGGTGCCGGCCCGGCCGCCGTCGCGGCCGTGGGGCCGGTTTCGTGTGCCCTGATTCCACGAACCCACCAGAGGAACACCCATGCGCGAGCGCGCTCAGCTCACCCTCCGTCAGGTCGGCGTCGCCTTCGGCGACCGCCGCGTCCTCGACCAGGTCTCGTTCACCGTCCGCCCCGGCGAGAAGGCGGTCGTCGTCGGCGAGAACGGCTCCGGCAAGTCCACCCTCCTCCGGCTGCTCGACGGCGGTCTCGCCCCCGACGAGGGCGAGGTCCTCGTCCGCTTCCCCGGGTCCGCCGCCCGGCTCGCCCAGACCCTCCCCGAGACGTACCCCGTCGGCCCCGACGACACCGTCCAGGACGTCGTCGACCTCGCCCTGCGCGAACTGCGCGCGATGGAGGCGGAGTTGAGGTCCGCCGAAGAGCGGCTCGGAGAGGCGGACGCCGAGGAGCTCACCGCGTACGGGGAACTCCTCGAACGCTTCGAGGAGCGCGGCGGCTACCGCGCCGACGCCGAGGTCGCCGCCTCCCTCCAGGCCCTCGGCCTCGGCCACATCACCGCCGGCCGGCGGCTCGCCGGACTGTCCGGCGGCGAGCAGGCCCGGCTGGCGCTGGCCTGTGTGCTCTCCTCCGGCGCCGAGCTGCTGCTGCTCGACGAGCCGACGAACCACCTCGACCGCGACGCCGTCGACTGGCTGCGCGGGCGGCTCGCCGCACACCGGGGCACCGCGCTGGTCGTCACCCACGACCGGTCCTTCCTCGCCGGTTTCGCCACCACCGTCCTGGAGGTCGACCGGGACCGGCGGACCGTGCTGCGGTACGGGGACGGCTGGGCCGGCTACCGGGCCGCGAAGGCCTCCGAGCGCCGCCGCCTGGCACAGGAGCACCAGGAGTGGCGGGAGGAGGTGGCCCGTACGGAGGAGCTGGTCGCGGCGGCCGGGCAGCGGCTCGCGGTGACCGGGAGGGATCCGCGCCAGGGCTTCGGCAAGCACCGCCGCTCCAGCGAGAACAAGCTCTCCGGGCAGGTCCGGACGGCCCGCCGCCGCCTCGATGAGCTGCTGCGGGAGCCGGTGGCCGCGCCGCCCGAACCGCTGCGGTTCGGCGGCCGGTTCACCGGGGACGGGACGCTCGCCGACGTGCTGGTGGAGTGCGACGGGGTCCGGGTCGGCGAGCGGCTCGCCGTGGACGGGGTGCGGATCGGAGCCGGCGAGCGGGTGCTGGTCTCCGGTCCCAACGGGGCTGGGAAGACGACCCTGTTGCGGCTGCTCGCCGGCGAACTCGCCCCGGAGGAAGGAGTGGTGCGCCGCACCGGCCGGGTCGGCTACCTCGCCCAGGAGCTGCCGCACTCCCCCACCCGCCGGACCGCCCTCGCGGTCTGGGCGGACGGCAGGCCCGGACCGCCCGAGGAGCACGCGGCGGAGCTGCTCGCCCTCGGACTGCTGCGCGAGGAGGACCTCGCCGTCCCCGTGGCCGCCCTCTCCGCGGGCCAGCGCCGGCGCCTCGAACTGGCCCTGCTGGTCTCCCGCCCCGCGGACCTGCTGGTCCTGGACGAGCCCACGAACCACCTGGCGCCCGCGCTGGTGGAGGAGCTGGAGGAGGCGGTGGCCGCCTTCCCGGGCACGGTCGTCGCGGTCTCGCACGACCGCGAGTTCCGCGCGCGCTTCGGCGGCCGCGGCCTCGAACTGGCCGGAGGCCGGGTGGCGGGCTAGGGCGCCACCGGCTTGGCGTAGGCCGCCAGGCGGTACTCCGGGGCCGGGCGGGGGCGGGACTGGTCCGGGAGGGCCGCCAGGGCGGTCGCCAGGGAGTCCGCCGCGGCCCGGTCGCCGCGGAACCAGGAGGCGTAGTAGCCGGCGCGGAGCTTGCGGGCGGTGCCTTCCGGGGTGGCGCCCTGGCCGTGGCCGGTGAAGGCGGTCGCGCCCGCGGGGGCGAGGCCGTGCGCGGCGGCGAGGGCCTCGACGCGGCCGGCGCGGTCGTGCGCGGCGCCGGGCGCGCGGTGCGGGCGCAGCAGGGCGTCGATGTCGCTGCCGACGTCGTGGGCGGCGTCCTTGTCGACGGTGACGGCGAGGACGCCGCCGGGGCGGAGCACCCGCGCGGCCTCGGCGACGATCTCCTCGGTGAACGGCACCAGGTGGAGCAGCCACACCGCGCCGACCGCGTCGAGGCTCGCGTCGGGGAACGGCAGGCGGCGGGCGTCGGCGCGCAGGACCCGGCCGGGGAGGCGCCGCCCGGCGGCCAGGAGCATGGCGTGGGCGGCGTCGGCGCCGAGGACCTTCAGGCCGGGCCGGGCGATCCGTCCGGTGACGAGCCCGGTGCCGCAGGCGAGGTCGAGGAGCGTGCGGGCGCCGGGAGGCACCAGGCGCAGCACGGCCGCGGCCGCCGCCTCCGCCCGGGGCACGCCGCCGCGGGTCTCGTCGTAGTGGGCCGCCTCGGTCTCGTAGTCGAGCAGGGTGTCCGCCATGGCGGACAGCCTACGGAGCGGACGGGACGTCAGTGGGCGCCGTGGCCGGGGGCGATGCCCTCGACGCGCTCGGCCAGCGTGAAGTCCTTCTCCGTGAGGGCCCCGCCGGCCGAGTGGGTGTGGACGGCGAGGGCGACCGTGTCGTAGCCGAGCGTCAGGTCCGAGTGGTGGTTCAGCTCCTGCTGGATCTGCGCGACGTGGACGACGAGGGCGGTGGCCGCGAAGTGGTCGGGGAGCCGGTAGGAGCGGACCAGGCGGGCGTCCTCGACGGACCAGCCGGGGAGCTCCCGCAGACGGTCCTCGATCTCCTTCTGCGACAGCGGCTGCGTGGACACAGGGGTGCTCCCTCCGGTCGGTGGTGCGCGGGGCGGGGTCGGTGGTGCGGACGCTCCCCGGGGTACGTACCCGGGTCACCCCTCTGGGATACCGTCTGCGCATGACGACAGTGGTGAGCGACACGGGGGTCGGGCCGCTGCTGCGCGGCTGGCGCGAGCGGCGGCGGCTCAGCCAGCTGGAGCTGGCGCTGCGCGCGGACTCCTCGGCCCGGCACATCTCCTTCGTCGAGACGGGCCGGTCGCGGCCGAGCGAGGAGATGATCCTGCGGCTCGCGGAGCACCTGGACGTGCCGGTGCGGGACCGCAACGCCCTTCTCCTCGCGGCGGGTTACGCGCCCCGGTACGCGGAGTCGACGCTGGACGCGCCGGAGCTGGAGACGCTGCGGGAGGGCATCGCGCGACTGCTCCAGGGGTACGAGCCCTATCCGGCGCTCGTGGTGGACGGCGCGTACACGGTGGTGGCGGCGAACCGGGCGATCGGGCTGATGCTCGGCGGGCTGCCGGAGCACCTGCTGACGCCTCCGCTGAACGTCATGCGGATCACCCTGCACCCGGAGGGCCTGGCGCCCCGGATCCACAACCTGCGGGAGTGGCGGGCGCATCTGCTGGCCCAGATGGAGCGTCAGATCGCCTTCGCCCGCTCGGACGCGCTGCGCGTGGTCTACGAGGAGGTGAAGGCGTATCCGCTGCCCGAGCCGCGCCCGGACGACGTGCCGGACCCGGAGCCGTATCCGTACTTCGCGCTGCCGCTGCGGATCGAGCACGACGGGCGGGTGCTGTCCTTCGTGTCGTCGATCTCGACGTTCAACACGCCGATGGACGTGACCGTCGCCGAGCTGGCCATCGAGACGCTGCTCCCGGCGGACCCGGCGACGGTGGAGTATCTGAAGTCCCTGGAGTTCTGACGGTCCTTCAGTCGGTCGCGGCGCGCAGCGCGGCCCACTGGAGGAGGGCGAAGCCGGCGACGGTGCCGGCCTGCATCGGGGTCCAGACGAGTCCGGCGGTGGTGGGCTCCAGCCAGGCGACGAGGGCGACCACGCTGAGGGCGGCCCACAGCAGGTTGGCGTCGACGACGAGCTTCACGGCGGTCGCCGGGGGCTGCGGGCGGCTCGCGAGCCAGGCGACGCCGGCGGCGTACGCGGTGAGGAAGAGGCCGAGTCCGAGGAGCAGCCCGGCGTCCACGCCGAGGAGTTCGCCGAGCGGGCCGGAGGCGAGGGCGTAGGCGAGTCCGTTGGCCCCGGTGACGACGGCGTCGAGGGCGAGGAAGCGGCGGAGCGCGGTGGCCGGCCGGGTGGTGCGGGCGAGACCGGTGAGCAGGGTCTGGGACATGGCGGATCACCCTCCAGTTGGGGTCGTGCGTACGCGGGGACCCGGCGCCCGGGCGGAGTGCGCCGCCCGGGTTCCGGTGCTTCAGAGCTTGCCGCCGGGGGCCGGTGCGGGTCGATTACCTCGGAGGTCATGCCGGGCGGCCGGGACCGGATCCGTCAGGAGGCGGCCTGGCGGCGGCCGATGTGGGCGCGCGGCCGGGCGGTGTCGGCGTCGGTCCAGCCCGGGGCCGGTCGGTCGGGGTCGTCCGGTCGGCCTCGTACGCCCGGACGGCCGCCCGCAGTCGGATTCCCCGGTCGCCGGGGGGATCCGGCCGCCGGGCGGCCGGATCTCCCGGGGGTCAGCGGGTCGGGTGCTCCCGGCGCGGGCGCGTCCCGGCCGCGTCCGGGGCGGTGTCCGGGGCGGTCGGCTCGGGCGCCGGTTCGGGCCGGTGCTCGGCGGCCCGGCGGTCCCGGGCGGCCTCGGCGCGCAGCAGGGCCTGGAGGACGGCGTACGGATCGGTGGGCATGGCGGTGCTCCTCGCGGACGCGGGGGTGGGTGGGTGAGAACTGCTGGAGGCGGGGCCTGTCAGCAGCGCAGCACCACCCGCCGGTGCGAGGACGTCCGCGGGGCGGGCACGAGGGCGGGGGCGGCGCCCCGCGGCGCGCGGCGGCGGGGCGGGCCCGCCGGACCGGCGGTCCTGGCCCTGGTCCGGCGGTGCCGGGTACGCCCGGGCAGCCCCGCCTCGGCGCTCCCCGGCTCGTACGTCTCCCCGGCGGGGTCGGGTACGGCGGGCGCCCCCGCCGGCCGGGGTTCGGCAGCGGATCCGGCGAGCTGCCCCGCCGGGCCGGGCGCGCCGAGGGCGGCGAGGACCGCGACCACGGCGAGCACGAGGAGGACCCCGCGGAGCAGGGCCGGCAGCCGCCGGGCGCGCGCCGCCCGCCCCGCCGGGGCGGCGGGGCGGGCGGGGGGCCTGGGGGCGGGGGTCACGGTGATCCGTACTGCCCCGCGCGGCCGGTGCGCGCTCCGGGCGGGCGGGAGATCCGCTCTCCTGGGCTACGCCTCCGGGGCCGGATTCACCGCCTCGGCCGCACGGGCGGCCGCCGCGCGCTTGCGGCCGGCCATCCAGGCGTGGACGAGGACGCCGGCGAAGAGGAAGAGGACGCCCTGGTAGACGGCGGCGTAGCCGGAGCCGGCGACGAGCCAGAGGGAGAAGCCGAAGGCGGCGAGGGCGAGGACCGCGTCGCGGACGAGCCGGGGCCGGTGGACGCGGTCGCCCTGGCCGGAGAGCAGGAAGTGGATCTGGGCGGCGGCGGAGAGCAGGTAGGGGACGGTCGCGGTGAAGGTGGTGACGAGGACCAGCATCTCGAAGACGCCGCTCGGGCCGGCCGTGTAGTTGTACACGGTCAGGAGGGAGGCGAGGACGACGGTCACGATCACGCCGACGGTGGGCACCCCGCGCCGCTTCACGGTGAAGACCTGCGGGAAGAGGCCGTCGCGGGCGGCGGCGTACGGGGTCTGGGCGCTGAGCAGGGTCCAGCCGTTGAGGGCGCCGAGCATGGAGACCAGGGCCATGCAGGCGACGGCGGCGCCGCCCCAGCTTCCGCCGAACATCAGGTTGACGGAGTCGGCGAAGGGGGCGCTGGAGGCGACGAGCGCGTCGTGCGGGACGGTGCCGAAGACGGAGACCATGGTGAGCAGGTACAGCGTGGCGGCGGCGAGGGTGCCGAGGACGGTGGCGCGGCCGACGTTGCGGCGCGGGTCGCGGACCTCGCCGGCGCTGACGGTGGCGGACTCGACGCCGAGGTAGCTGAAGAGCAGGATCGCCGCGGAGGCGGAGACCGCGCCGAGCGCGCTCTCGTCGCCGGCCCGGAAGGGGCCGAGGTTGGCGCTGTCGAAGAAGAAGAACCCGCCGACGGCGACGAGCAGCAGCGGCACGAACTTGAGCACGGTGGCGACGAGCTGGACGGCGCCGACGTACCGGGTGCCGGCGAGGTTGGCGAGGGCCGGCAGCCACTGGATCAGCAGGGCGGCGCCGATGGTGGCGGCCTTCGAGTCGTGGAGGGGCACGAGGACGTCGAGGTAGCCGACGGCGGCGACGGCGAGGGCCGCGTTGGAGACCCAGGCCGTGATCCAGTACGACCAGGCCGCGAGGAAGCCGGCGAAGTCGCCGAAGGCCTCGCGGGCGTAGACGTACGGGCCGCCGGTCTTCGGGTGGCGGTGGGCGAGCCGGCCGAAGACCAGGGCGAGGGCGAGGGCGCCGAGGGTGAGGACGCCGAAGGCGACCAGGCTGATGGTGCCGAAGGGGGCGACGGAGGCGGGCAGCAGGAAGATGCCGCCGCCGATGATGTTGCCCATGACCAGGGCGGTCGCGATCGGGAGGCCGAAGCGGCGGGCGTGCCGGCGGCCGGGGTCGCCGGTCCCGTCCGTGCCGTCCGTGCCGTCCGTGCCGTCCGTGCCGTCCGTGGGGAGCGTCGGGGCCGTGGGGGCCGTGGGGGCCGTGCTCATGGGGTGGTGCGCCTTCCGTCGTGCGGTTCCGGACAAGCCTCCGGAACCGGACCATGGTCGGGTACGGCGAACACCCGTCCAAATCAGTGCTTTTTGTCCGGCGGGACCGGCCACTCCACCGGAAGAACTGATTCCGTTTCCGTTCCGGACGGGGAAATCTCCGGGGCGTCGGCCGGGTCGGCGGACGGGCCGAGCGGCACCTGCGGCCCGTCGTCCTCGCGCAGCCAGCGCCGCAGCACCCGGTGCACCCGCTCGGCGCCCACCAGCTCCTCCCCCTCCGCGACCGGCGGCGACAGCTCCGGCGGCGACAGCAGGAAGGGGTGCGCCTGCTCGCCGCCCAGACCGCCGTGCGAGCCGATCTGCTCCTCGAAGGCGTGCACGGTACCGGCCGCCGGGTCGTACATCGAGTTCACCATCACGTCGGCGACGTGCGGGAAGCCGTCGGTGCGCCGGACCGCGTCGGCCGCGCCCCGGCCGAAGACCGCCAGCGGCCCGTCGTCGGCCAGCTCGGCCACCGGTACCTCCACGCCGTCCCCCGCCAGCACCACCGAACCGTGCGCCTCGCTCGCCACAAGGAGGAAGCCGATCCCCGGATGCTGGGCCAGGGTCCGCAGCAGCGCCGGATGACGCCGGTCGATCTCCTCCCGCGTCATCCGGTGCGGCACGTCCGGGAAGGAGACCAGGCCCAGATTGCCCGAGGCGAGGACCACCGGCTCGGACGGCCGGGCGGGCAGCTCCCGCTCCGTCTCCTCGCCCGTCTCCACCGGCCGGTGCAGGGCGCTGCGCAGCGCGTCCCGGGCGGCGTCCCCGGCCTCCGCGCCGCTGCGGGTCCGGCCGACCCGGCGCGACACCGGCAGCCCGCAGCCCGCCCGCACCAGGTCCTTCAGCGTCAGCCCGTACGCGCCCTCGAAGGTCTCCCCCGGGCTCTGCCCGTGGTCCGACAGGAGCACGATCCGGTACGGCCGCGGGGCGTGCTCGGCGACCCGAGCGATCAGCCCGACGGCGCGGTCGAGGCGGCGCAGCACCTGGTCGGTGTCGCGGCCGCGCGGCCCCGAGTGGTGCGCCACCTCGTCGTACGCGACGAGGTCCGCGTAGACGGCGGTGCGGCCGGCGAGCATGTCGCCCATCACCGCCGCGACCACCACGTCCCGCTCGACGACGGTCGCGAAGGCGCGCACGAAGGGGTACGTGCCGCCGCGCCGGATCCGGGGCGTCTCGCGGCGCAGCCGGGCCCGGGTCGACTGGACCACCTCGCGGACGACCTCGTTGACGAGGGAGCCGGCGGTGCGGACCGCGTTGGCCGGATCGGAGAAGTACGCGAAGTAGCCGGCGCGCGAGCGGTTGCGGCGGCCCCGGCGGGCGGCGACCGTCAGGACGAGCGCCACCTCGTCGGCGCCGCCGCTGAACAGGTTGCCCCGGGAGGCGCCGTCCAGGCTGAGCAGGCCGCCGTCCCCGGTGCGGCGCACCGCCCGCCGCTGCAGCTCCACGGCGCTCGCCGGCCGGTTCGACACCATCAGCCGCCCGGTGTCCTTCTCGTACCAGCGGAAGGCTGGCACGTCCTCGTTGCTGCCGTGCAGGATGCCGAGCTGGCTGGCGCCCGTCTGGCTCGACCAGTCCGTCCGCCACGGGGTGAGCCGGTACCCCGCCTCCAGCCACCCGGCCACCGTCGGCATCAGCCCGTCGTCGACGGCCCGCCGCAGCACCTCGTGCCCGACGCCGTCGAGCTGCAGGAAGACCGTGCCGGGCGCGGGCACGGGGACGGACCGGGGGTCGCGCGGCCGGGTCCGGCCCGTCAGGCGGTACAGCCGGCGGCGGTACGCGTCGTCGTCCCGCACGGCGAGGGCGGTCGACGTCGCGGACGCCACGGCCGACATCACGGCCGCGACGACGACGGCCGTCTCCGGGTCCGCCGCGCCCCGGCCGTCCGGGATCAGCCACAGGGCGACGAGCAGCAGCGAGCCGTTCAGGAAGAACACCAGCAGTCCGAGCACCAGCGCGGGCACGAGGAGCAGGGCGCGGACGACGAGCGGCCAGACGAGCGCGGTCAGCAGGCCGAAGGCGCCGGCGGCCCAGGCCGCGGTGAGGGCCGTACGGGTGAGGGTGTCGCCGTCCGGCGACTGCAGCTGGAAGTCGGGCAGGAGCGCGGCGAGCGCGAGCAGGGTCGCCGTCGACACCGCCCACACGCTGACCACCCTGACGGCGGCCCGCCCCGCCCCGCGCCATCGCCCGTACCCCACGCCACCCGACCTTCCACCCAAACGTCCCCCCACCCTGACATACCCACTCCGTTGCGGGCATACGTTCCGGGAGGGGGAGGGGGAGGGGGTCAGGTGCCGTCGTAGCCGGCGGTGGGCATGGAGAGGCGGCGGTGGACGGCCGCCTTCGCCGCCGAGTCGTACCCGGGCAGCGGCCCGTCCGCCGTCTCGACCCGCACCCCCCGCCGCGCGCACTCGGCGCGGAAGTCCGGCACCGAGGTCAGCGCCCGCGCGAGGACCCGCTCGTTCGCCGCGACGAAGACGTCGACCTCGCCCGACTCGACGTCGGCCCAGAGCGCGTCGTGGTCGGGGCGGACGCCGTAGCAGTGGAGCTCGCGCGCGAGGACGTACCCCCGCTCCACCGCCCAGCGGGCGCACACCGCGTGCTGGCCGCGCGTGTCGACGAGGAAGGGGTCGGAATCGAGTTCTTCGAGCGGGGTCAGGCTGGCGATCGCCGCGACCCGGACGTCGTTCATGGGCAGACCCTACTGCCCGTCGCGGCCGCACGGGAGGGCCGCCGGGCCTCTACCCTCGGGAGGGAGAGCGCGCGGGCGAGGGAAGGGCGGCATGCCGGTGGAGGTCACCTGGTGGGGGCACGCGACCTGCACGGTCGAGGACTCCGGGGTCCGGTTCCTCACCGACCCGCTGTTCGCCCGGCGCCTCGCGCATCTGCGGCGCAGAAGGGGCGCCCCGCCGCCGCCGGAGGCGACGGTCGCGGAGGCCGTGCTCGTGTCGCACCTGCACTCCGACCATCTGCACCTGCCGTCGCTCGCGCGCCTCGCGCCGGGCACCCGGATCCTGGTGCCGCGCGGCGCGCCGGAGGCCGTACCGGGGCTGCGGCGGCTCGCCGGGGCGGGGCTGCGGCTGACGGAGGTCGCGCCGGGCGACGAGGTGGCGGTGGAGGGCGTGACCGTGCGGGCGGTGCCGGCCCGGCACGACGGGCGGCGGCTGCCGTTCGGCCCGCACCGCTCCCCCGCGCTCGGGTACGTCGTCGAGGGCGAGGCGCGGACGTACTTCGCCGGGGACACCGGGCTGTTCGACACGATGGCGGAGGAGGTCGGGCCGGTGGACGTGGCGCTGCTGCCGGTCGGCGGCTGGGGTCCGTACCTGGGGCAGGGGCATCTGGACGCGGGGCGCGCCGCGGAGGCGCTCGCCGCGCTCTCCCCCGCCGCGGCGGTGCCGGTGCACTACGGCACGTACTGGCCGATCGGCCTGGACGGGGTGCGGCCGCACGAGTTCCACGCGCCGGGCGACGAGTTCGTGCGCCACGCGGCGCGCCTCGCGCCGAAGGTGGCGGTGCACCGGCTCGGCCACGGCGAGCGGGTGCGGCCGGAGGTCGCCCGGTGACGGGTGCCCTGCTGGCGGCGGCCGGCGAGCTGCCGCCGGAGTCGACGCAGCAGGCGGTCGGCTATCCGTCGCTGTTCCTCCTGGTGGCGCTGGGCGCCCTGGTGCCGGTGGTGCCGACGGGGGCGATCGTCAGCTCGGCGGCCGTCGTCGCCTTCCACCAGTCGTCGCCGTTCTCGCTGCTCGTCGTCTTCCTCCTCTCCTCGGCCGCCGCCTTCCTCGGCGACCTGGCCCTCTACTGGCTGGGGCAGCGCGGGGTGCGGTCGCGGAACGGTTCGCGCTGGCTGGCCGCCCTGCGCGCCCGGGTGACCCCGGACCGCCTCGCGCAGGCGCAGGAGCGGCTCGACACCCATCAGGTGTCGGTCCTGGTCCTGTCCCGGCTGGTCCCGGCGGGCCGCATCCCGGTCATGCTGGCCTGTCTCCTGGCCCGCATGCCGCTGCGCCGCTTCGCCCGCGGCGACGCGGCGGCCTGTCTGGCGTGGGCGGCGACGTACCAGCTCATCGGCATCCTGGGCGGTTCCCTCTTCCCCGAGCCCTGGCAGGGCGTGGTCGCCGCGGTCGGCCTGACCGTGCTGATCAGCGCCGCTCCGGCGGTCTGGCGGCGGCTGCGGGGCGGTGGCCGGCGGGACGGCGACGGGCGGGCCCTACGGCACGAGGACGCGTGAGCCGCCGACCGGGAGGGTCCACAGGTCCTCGGCGGGGAGGCCGGCGTGCGCCCAGGCGGCGCGGACCCGGGTGAGGGGTTCCAGGACGGGTTCGGAGGAGAGCACGAAGGTGGCCCAGTGCATGGGGGCCATCCGGCGGGCGCCCAGGTCCTGGAGGGCGCGGACGGCCTCCTCCGGGTCGGTGTGGACGTCGCGGAGCCACCAGCGCGGGGCGTACGCGCCGATGGGCAGGAGGGCGAGGTCGATGCCGGGGTGGCGGCGGCCGATCTCGGCGAACCAGTGGCCGTATCCGGTGTCCCCGGCGAAGTGGACGCGGTGTCCGGCGGGGTCGGTGAGCACCCAGCCGCCCCACAGGGAGCGGCAGGTGTCCAGGAGGGTGCGCTTGGACCAGTGGTGGGCGGGGACGAAGTCGAAGCGTACGCCGCCGAGTTCGGCCGCCTCCCACCAGTCGAGCTCGGTGACCCGGGTGAAGCCGCGGCGGACGAACCAGCGGCCGAGGCCGCCGGGGACGAGCACCGGGGTGGCGCGCGGGAGGCGCCGGAGGGTGGGGGCGTCGAGGTGGTCGAAGTGGTTGTGGCTGATGACGACGGCGTCGACCGGCGGCAGGTCCTCCCAGCGGACGCCGACCGGGGTGAGCCGGGCGGGCGTGCCGAGGATCCGCCGGGACCAGACGGGGTCGGTGAGGACGGTGAGGCCGCCGACCCGGAGGACCCAACTGGCGTGCCCGGCCCAGGTGACGGCGACCGTGGACGGCCCGGCGGGCGGCAGCGGACCGGGGTCGAAGGGCAGCAGCGGAGCGTCCCGCAGCCCCTCGGGGCGCGGCCGTACGGCCCCTTCGCGCGCGAGCCGCGCGAGCGCCCGCACTCCGGGCAGCGGCGCGGTCAGCCGGCCGGCGAAGCTGCGGGGCCAGTCCGCCCGCAGCCTTCCGAGCGGCTGCAGCACGGAGGTGGGCAGGACGGTGGCCCCGGCCGGACGCGGGTGGCCGGCGGGCGCGGTCGGGCGGAGGTGGTCCGTGGGCGCGGCCCGGGGCGGGGTCCCGGGCGGCGTGGCCGGGGGCGGGGCCTGGGTGGCCGGGGCGGGGTGGGCCGTCCGTTCGGTCATCTGCGGGCTCCGTTCTGCGCGGTCGGGTGGGCCAGGTCGTCGAGGACGGCGGTGAGGGCGGCCAGGGCCCGTACCGTCTGGGGCAGTTGTTCGGGTTCGCGGGTGGCGAGGGTCTCGGCGCGTTCGGGCGGGGTGGCGCCGAGCAGCGGCGCGGTGGCGAGGCGGACGCGCAGGGCGCCGAGTTCGTCGCCGAAGCGGTGGCCGCCGGGGGTGGGGGCGCCGAGGCGGGCGGTGAGGTACTGCTCCAGTTCCAGGGAGTCGGTGACGCCCCGGGCGGCGAGGCCGGCACGGAGCGGTCCGAGGTCGGCGTAGAGGTGGCGGCCGGCCTGCGGGGGCCGGGCGAGGGCGCCGGCGGCGAGGACGGCGCGGTGTGCGGCGGCGGCGAGCCGGCCGTGGACGGCGGCGGCGCGCAGGGCCGGCACGAAGACGTCCTCGGGTTCGTCGAGGGCGTGCGCGACGGCGGGCGCGACGGGGGCGGGGAGCACGGCGCCGAGGGCGGTGAGGACGTCGAGGGCGCGGGCGCGGGGGTCGCCGTACCGGTCGGCGCGGGCGGCGCCGGTGGGCGGGAAGCGGGCGATGGCGCAGGGCCAGGAGCCGGGGACGAGTCCGCCGCCGGCGAGGTCGGCGAGGACGGTGACGTCGTCGGGGCACATCTCGGCGGGGCTGAGCAGGACCGTGTCGCGGGGGTGGTGGAGGGTGTCGCGCCAGGTCTCGTCGCTGATGACGTGGAGGCCCTCGGCGACGGCGGCCTCGCAGCTCTCGCGGACGAGTTCGGGCGGGGGGACGGTGGCGGTCGGGTCGTCGGCTACGGAGAGCAGCAGCACCCGGGGGTCGCCGCCCTCGGCGCGGACCCGGCGGACGGTCTCCAGGAGGGCGTACGGGTCGGGGACGCCGCCGGCCTCGGCGGTGGTGGGCACGTGGTACGCGGGCCGCCCGAGGAGCCGGATCTGCGGGGTCCACCAGGCGGGGCAGGGGCGGGGCAGCAGCACGTCGCCGCCGTGCGCGGCGAGGAGGGCGAGGAGCAGGGCGGGGGCGCCGGGGGCGGCGAGGGAGTCCTCGGCGTGGCCGCGCAGGCCACGGCGCCACCAGTAGCCGGCGGCCGCCTCGCGCAGGACGGGTCCACCGCCGGGCGGTTCGGGGTCGGTCCGGCCTGCGGCGGCCGCGAGGAGGGCGGCGAGCCCCGGGGGGACGGGCCGGCCGCTCTCGGGCGCGGGAGGTCCGTAGCGCACCGGGCCGCGGCCTTCCGGAGCCGTCTCCCGCATGTCCCGTACCTCCTGAGCGCGCGGGGCGCCGGGCAGGGCGTCCCCGTGCCCTTTATACGGAGGTTCGTCGCGTCATGCCCGTTCAGGTGACGGTGATCGGGTGACGGACGACGGCGTCGAAGAGGTAGCCCTGGGTGTTGTGGACGGCGGTGCCGGGCTGGACGTTCCCGGCGGCGTCGGTGGTGCGGGAGAGGAGGGTGGCGGGCCCGGCGGCCGTGGGCCGCCAGGGCAGCGACCAGCGGACCCAGGCGCCGCGCCGGGGGCCGTCGTGGAGGCGTGCGGGACGCCAGGTGCCGCCGCCGTCGGTGGAGACCTCGACGGAGCGGACGGGCGCGTGCGCGGACCAGGCGCGGCCGGTGAGCCGGTGGACCCTGCCCGCCTCCAGGGTGGCGCCGAAGGGCAGCTGGAAGCCGGACTTGAGGGTCTGGCGGGTGATCGGGGCGCTGCCGCCGGCCGGGTGCGGCTCCCCGAAGAGGCGGTACCAGTCCGTGGACCAGGGGCTGGCGAGCGGGCG
This sequence comes from Streptomyces sp. NPDC007863, assembly GCF_040633895.1. Taxonomy (NCBI): domain Bacteria; kingdom Bacillati; phylum Actinomycetota; class Actinomycetes; order Kitasatosporales; family Streptomycetaceae; genus Streptomyces; species Streptomyces sp. NPDC007863. Next base: position 85,826 of record NZ_JBEYEI010000020.1, on the reverse strand, counting down.
GGTCGCGACCTCGATGTCGCCGAGCCACTTGATGGAGGCGATGCCGACCCAGTGCGGCACGACGAGCCGGACGGGGTGGCCGTGGTCGTACGGGAGCGGCTCGCCGTTCATCTCGTACGCGAGGATCACGTCGTCCAGCGCCTTGGCGACCGGCAGCGGGCGGCGGACCCGGCCGTGGTCGGTGCCGCCGGAGACGTACGGGTCGTCCAGGCCGCGCGGCAGCAGGTCGACGGCGTCGGGGGCGAGTCCGGCGCGGTGCAGCACCTCGGCGAGGCGGACGCCGCGCCAGCGGGCGGCTCCGACGGCTCCCAGCGTCCAGGCGGTGCCGGAGACGGGCTGCCCCTGCTGGGTGGCGTAGAGGCTGCGGCCGTTTCCGGCGCATTCGACGAGGGCCGTCCGGGTGACGGAGGGCAGGTCACGGAGCTGTCCGTAGGTGAAGTGGACGGGGGCGCGGCCGTGGAGTCCGTCGCCCCAGAGGGTGAGCCGCCAGTCGGCGGCGTCGAGGACCGGGGTGGAGGTGTGGTTCCGGACGAAGAAGCGGTCGGCGGGGGTGAGGAACCCGGTGTCGGCGAAGGCGTCGAACCGGGCCTCGGCGTTGGTGCCGCGCACCGTGAAGTACGCCTCGGGCAGGGCCTTGACGATCCCGGGCGCGGCGGAGGCCGCGGGCGCGGCGGAGGCCGCGGGCGCGGCGGAGGCCGCGGGCGCGGCGGAGGCCGCGGGCGCGGCGGCGGCCGCGGGCGCGGCGGAGGCCGCGGGCGCGGCGGCGGCCGCGGGCGCGGCGGAGGCCGCGGGCGCGGCGGCGGCCGCGGGCGCGGCGGCGGCCGCGGGCGCGGCGGCGGCCGAGGTGGGGGCGGCGCCGAGGGCGACGGCGGCGGCCGGGGTGGCGGCGAGGGCCTTCAGGAGTGTTCGGCGGGCGGGCGCGGACGGGTGCGGCACGGGACTCCTCGGCACGGTCGCGGGACGGTCCGCCGGACGGCGGCGGGCCGATCGTAGGCGCGTGCGGGGCGCCCGGGCCGGGGCGACGGGGGTCTGTTCACGAGGCTGTCACGAGAACGGCCGAAAAGGGCGCGGCGGCGGCCCGGTTTCCCCCACGGTCCGGGCCGCCCCGCGCGGTACGCGCCCCCGTTGCGCGTCCCCCCGCACCGAACGATATAGAAGTCGTTTCTAGAAACCAACTTCAATCCGTCCGCTTTCCGTCACGACCTGGCGAGACGTCGTCCGAACTCCCCTCCTCCCGGCGAGCGTTCACCACTCCCCTCCCCGCCGATAGAGTCCACATGTCAAGACGACGGTCTCACCATTCGGCGATCGGCCGTACGGTGGACCCACCACCCACACCGAGGGAGTCGGTTCCATGACGCAGCAGCCCGTCGTCTACACCCACGGCCACCACGAGTCGGTCCTCCGTTCCCACACCTGGCGCACGGCCGCCAACTCGGCCGCCTACCTGCTGGGCGAACTGCGCCCGGGGCTCGACCTGCTGGACGTCGGCTGCGGTCCCGGCACGATCACCGCCGACCTGGCCGCGCTGGTCGCCCCGGGGCGGGTGACCGCCGTGGACACCTCCGAGGAGGTCCTGGCGAAGGCGCGCGCGACGGCCGCCGAACGGGGCCTGGAGAACGTGGAGTTCGCGGTGGCGGACGTCCTGGCCCTGGACTTCCCCGACGACTCCTTCGACGTCGTCCACGCCCACCAGGTGCTCCAGCACGTGGGCGACCCGGTGGGGGCGCTGCGCGAGATGCGCCGCGTCTGCCGGCCCGGCGGGATCGTCGCGGCCCGCGACAGCGACTACGGCGCCTTCGCCTGGTATCCCGAACGGCCCGTCCTGGACGGCTGGCTGGAGCTCTACCACCGGGTGGCGCGCGCCAACGGCGGCGAACCGGACGCCGGGCGGCGGCTGTTCGCCTGGGCCCGGAGCGCCGGACTCGCCGACGTCACCGTCACGACGACCGCCTGGACCTTCGCCACGCCCGAGGAGCGCGCCTGGTGGAGCGGCCTGTGGGCGGACCGCACCACCGCCTCCTCCTACGCGGACCTGGCGGTCGGGGGCGGCCACGCCACCCGGGCCGAGCTGGCCGGGATCGCCGCGGCCTGGCGCGAGTGGGGCGCCCGGGAGGACGCCTCCTTCATGGTGCCGCACGGCGAGATCCTCTGCCGCGTCTCCTGAACCGGGACCCCGGTCGCGGGCGGCGGCCGTTTTATCGGCGCGCGCCCGCGCCCGCCCCCGACCTAGGGTGGAGGGTCGTCCGCCGTCGGGGCGGGCGCGGGAGCACCACGGGAGTACGAGAGATGGGCACGCCACACACCTACCGGGTCATCGTGCGGGGCACCTTCGACGGGCTGACGCCGGAGAGCCGGGAGCGGCTGCTCGCCGGGGTGGAGGAGCACGGCCTGGCCTCGATGCGGTTCACCGAGGAGGGCTCGCTCACCTACGACCGGGCGCTGAAGCACTTCTCGTACCGGCTGGTGGTCGTGTCGGACGCCGAGGACGGCGACGAGATGGCCGGGGCGCTCGCCGAGGAGCGGGTGGAGGCCGCGCTGGCCGCGCTCGGCCACGGCCACCAGGGGCTGAAGTCCACGGTGACCGACCTCGACACGATGAAGATCAACCGCAAGGGTCGGTGATCGCCCAGCGCTCGTGGTCCCGCCAGGCGCCGTCGATGAACAGCATGGCGGGCGAGAAGCCCTCCAGGCGGAAGCCGGCCCGGCGGACCAGGGCGCGCGAAGGGGCGTTGCCCGGCTGGATGTTGGCCTCCAGGCGGTGCAGTCCCATCGGCCCGAAGGCGTGGGCCAGGAGGAGGCCGAGGGCCTCCCCCATCAGGCCGCGCCCGGCGGCGTGCGCGAAGGCGCCGTAGCCGAGGGCGCCGCTGCGGAAGGCGCCGCGGACGATGTTGTTGACGGTGAGGAAGCCGGCGATGCGGCCCTCCTCGCCGTGCTCGCAGACGAGGAAGCCGGCCCGGGCGGGCTCCGCGATCAGGGCGCCCGCGTAGGCGGCGTAGTGCTCGGCCGTCCGGGGCGGGAACAGCCACGGCCGGTGGAGCTCGACGCTCTCCTCGGCGCGGGCGGTGAACTCCTCGGCGTCGCCGAGGGTGAACGGCCGCAGACCCACGCGGGGTCCGGCCGTGAGGAACCGGTCGGGTTCATCGGGCATGCGCCCAGGCTAGCCCGGGTCCGCGGACCGGCCTCCGGAGCCCCGCGCCCGCTCTGACCCGCGCCCGCTCCGACCCGCGCCCGCTCAGCGGCGGGCCGTCGTCACGCGGACCGGGCAGGGCTCGCCCTTGCGGAGGACGCCGATGACGACCGTGGTGCGGCGGTCGAGGCCCGTCCCGGCGGAGGGGTACTGGGTGCAGACCCGCCAGCGCGGGGGCCACAGGACCCGTCGGTCCCGGCCGCTCGCGTCGTGGACGTCGAGCCGGGTGCGGTGGTCCAGGCGGGTGAAGACCCGCCACAGGCCGCCGCCCCGGAAGTCCGGCATCGGCGGCCACGCGCCGGCCGCCGCCCGCCGGGCCCGCCGCGTGTCGGCGTCCCCCGCCGCCCCGGCCGCCACGGCGGCGAGGGCCAGCGCCGCGCCCGCCCCGATCAGGGCGCCGCGCTTCACCGGCTCCTCCTCGGGCCCCTCCGGGCCGCGTACCAGCCGCAGGCCGCGCCGAGCAGCGCGGTCGCGAGGAGCGCGAGGTAGAGCGGCATCGTCACCTCGGGGACGAGCAGCCGGATCTTGACGTCGCCGGTGTTCTCGAAGATGAAGACGAGCAGGAGGACCGCGACGACCGCCATCCCGATCCGTCCGGGGGTGAGGGCGCCGAACCTGTCACCCCTCCCCGTGCCCGCCGTGTCCTTGGGACTCATGCCCGCCGCCTCCTCCGTCGTCCGTCACGGGCGTACCCGTGGGACCAGAATGGGGGGACCGGCACGTCGAGGGGGCGGTGGACGACGCCGTCCGGGTGACTTGTCAGACAACCAGGACCGTTACGGTGGTGGGGACCGGGCGCGGGACGAAACGGCAGGAGGAGGGGCCTTGGCGGCCAGCGGGCACCGGCGGCGACCTGTGGTGGCGCTCTACGAGCGGATCGCGGACGCCGTCCACGACGGCACCTATCCGCCCGGCTCCACCCTCCCCTCCGAGCCGAAGCTCGCCGCCGAGCTCGGCGTGAGCCGGCCCGCGCTGCGCGAGGCGCTGCTGCTGCTCCAGGAGGACGGCCTGCTGACCGTGCGCCGGGGCGTGGGCCGGACCGTGAACGCGCGGCCGCCGCGCCGGGGCTTCGAGCAGGTCCAGCCGCTGGAGGAGCTGATCGGGGGCGGCACCGGGCCGCGCGTGCGGGCCCTGCTGCGCACGGTGGAGGAGCCCACCGACTTCACCACCCAGCACCTGCTCGCCCCGGCCCGCGCCGAACTGCGGTTCTGGGAGTCGGTGCTCGGCGGCGAGGCCGGACCGGCGGCGCTCTGCCACGAGTGGGCGGCCGCCGACGAGGTCCTGGACCGCGTCCACCCGGCCTTCGCCGCCGCCCTGCGGACGTGCGCTTCCACGCCGGCGGACCCCGCCGTGTCGATGCTGTCGGTCCTGCTCGGCGCCTCCCGCGAGGTCGCGCTGCACGCCCACAGCGGGATCACCGCCACCCTCCTCGGGCGGCGCCGCGGCGAGCAGCTGGGCCGCCCCGCCGACACCCCGGCCGTCCTGGTCACCCAGGTCGTCCGGGTCGGGGACACCCCGGTCCTGGCCGCCAAGCACATGCTGCCCACCGGCGCGCCCGCCCTCCCGGTCCTCCAGTCCCACTGAGCCCCGCCGCGCCCCGGGCCGGCGGGCCCGGCCGGTCGCGGGACGCCCGCCCTCGGAGCCGTACGGAATCGTCCTCGCGCATCCGTGCCCGCGCCGGGCGGGTCATGACGTACACTTCCCGGCCATGCACTTGTCTGACAACCCTGCCACGCCTGCCCGGGCCGCCGTCTCCGACTGGATCCGCCGCGCCCCGAAGGCCGTCCTCCACGACCACCTCGACGGCGGGCTCCGCCCTGCCACCATCGTCGAGCTGGCCAGGGAGTGCGGCTACACCGCGCTGCCGACCGAGGACCCGGCCGAGCTCGCGGTCTGGTTCCGGGACGCCGCCGACTCCGGCTCGCTGGAGCGCTACCTGGAGACCTTCGCCCACACCTGCGCGGTCATGCAGACCCGCGAGGCGCTGGCCAGGATCGCCGCCGAGTGCGCCGAGGACCTGGCGGCGGACGGGGTCGTCTACGCCGAGGTGCGGTACGCCCCCGAGCAGCACCTGGAGGCCGGCCTCACCCTCGACGAGGTCGTCGAGGCCGTCAACGACGGCTTCCGCGAGGGCGAGCGCAGGACCGGCGGCCGGATCACCGTCCGCGCCCTGCTCACCGGCATGCGGCACACCGACCGCTCCCTGGAGATCGCCGAGCTGACCGTCGCCCACCGCGACAACGGCGTCGCCGGCTTCGACATCGCCGGCGGCGAGATCGGCAATCCCCCCGCCCGCCACCTGGCCGCCTTCCAGCACCTGAAGCGGGAGAACTGCCACTTCACCATCCACGCCGGCGAGGCCGTCGGCGCGGAGTCGATCCACGAGGCCGTGCAGGTCTGCGGCACCGAGCGGATCGGCCACGGCGTGCGGATCACCGACGACATCGCCGAGGACGGCACGCTCGGCCGGCTCGCCGCCTACGTCCGCGACAACCGGATCGCCCTGGAGGTCTGCCCGACCTCCAACCTCCAGACCGGCGCGGCCAAGGACTACGGCTCGCACCCGATCGACGAGCTGCGCCGGCTCGGGTTCAGGATCACCCTGAACACCGACAACCGGCTGGTCTCCGGCACCACCATGAGCGAGGAGTTCCAGCACATGGCGGACGCCTTCGGGTACGGCCCCGAGGTCTTCGAGGAGTTCACGGTCGCCGCCCTGGAGGCCGCGTTCCTGCCGCTGCCCGAGCGCGAGCGCCTGATCGAGGAGCTCGTGCGTCCGGGGTACGCCGCGCTCTGACGGACCGGCCGCGGGAAGGGAGGGCGGCGGGCGCCGCCCTCCCCGATGGAAGAATGGCGGCCATGACAGCTGCTGAGGAGTTCAGGCCCGAGTCGGAGCGGATCACGCGCACCCTGCGCGACCAGATCATCGACGGGACCCGGGCCCCCGGCAGCCGGCTGGTCGAGCGGGAGATCGCGGCCGAGCTGGACGTGAGCCGGCTGCCGGTCCGCGACGCCCTGCGGGACCTGGTCAACGAGGGGCTCGTGACGCCCCGGCCGCGGACCTGGGCGGTGGTCCGCGAGTTCACCGCCTCCGACATCGCCGACCTCGTCGAGGTGCGGTCCGCCCTGGAGATCCTCGCCTTCCGGCTCGCCGCCCAGCGCCGCACCCGCGCGGGCCTCGCCAAGCTGCGCGCCGTCCTCGACGCCGAGCAGGCGGCGGCGGCGCGCGGCGACGGCGCGGAGGCGCGGCGCGCGGCGGCGGACTTCCACGAGACGGTCACCGAGCTCGCCGACAACGCCCTGCTCAACGAGTTGGAGGGCACCCTGCGCAGCCGGATGCGGTGGCTGCTCGGGCAGCACGACGAGTTCGCCGTCGTGGCCGAGGAGCACGAGGAGCTGTTCCGCGGGATCGAGGCGCGGGACGTCGAGCGCGTCGAGGAGCTGGCGCTGCGCCACCTGGAGACGAGCCAGAGCAAGGCGGCGGACCACCAGCGGAGGCTGGCGGCGGAGTAGCCGCCTCCCGGCTGCCCCCTCCCGCACAGGACGGCCGTCAGAGCAGGGCGGGTACGTCGAAGGCGAGCGTGCCCGCGTCGGCGTCGAGGACGGCCGGGACGCCCAGCGGCACGGTCGGCGCGGCGGGGTCGTGGCCGAAGCCCAGCCCTTCCACGACCGGCACGCCCAGGCCGCCGAGCCGGTCGGCGAGGAGCGCCCGCACCTCCTCGTAGGGACCGCACTCCTCCCAGGAGCCGAGGGCGATCCCGGCGACGCCGTCGAGCCAGCCGGAGCGCAGCAGCTGGGTGAGGATCCGGTCGAGGCGGTACGGCTCCTCCCCGACGTCCTCCAGGAGGAGCAGCCCGCCGCGGGCGGAGGGTCTGGCGTGCGGGGTGCCGAGGTCGGCGGCGAGCAGGCTGACGCAGCCGCCGAGGGTGACGCCGGCGGCCCGGCCGGGCACCAGCGTGGTCCCCGTCGCCGGGGTCCGTACCGTCTCGGGCGCGAAGAGGGTGGCGCGCAGCGACTCCCGGGTGCGCGGATCGCCGAGGAAGGCGGCGGTCGCGATCATCGGGCCGTGCAGGGTGGCGAACCCGGCGCGGACGGCGAAGGCCTCGTGCAGGACGGTGACGTCGCTGTAGCCGACGAAGGGCTTGGGGCCGGCCGCGCGGATGGCCTGCCAGTCCACCAGGTCCACCATCCGCTGGGCGCCGTAGCCGCCGCGCGCGCAGATGACGGCCGCGACGGACGGGTCGGTGTACGCCTCCGTGAGGTCGCGGGCCCGGGCCCGGTCGGCGCCCGCGAGGTGGCCGAGCGTCGGATGGGCGTCGAGGACGTGCGGGGCGACGACCGGTTCGAGCTCCCAGCCGCGCAGCAGGTCGAGGCCGGTGCGGAGCCGGTCCTCGGGGATCGGGCCGCTGGGGGCGACGACGGCGATCCGGTCGCCGGGTCGCAGCCGGCCGGCCCGCGCGAGCGCGGGGACCGGTGCGGAGGCGGGTGCGGGGGCCGTCATGTGCGCAGCTCCAGGGCCGGCACGTCCGGCCGCTCGAAGCCGAAGGCCTTTGCGTAGAGGGCGAGTTCGGCCTCCAGGGCGCGGATCATCGTGTCGGCTTTCCGGAAGCCGTGGCCTTCGCCGGGGAAGGCGAGGTAGGCGTGCGGGACGCCCCGGCCGGCGACTCGGGCGAGGAGCCGCTCGGCCTGGGCGGGCGGGCAGATGACGTCGTCGAGGCCCTGGAGGAGGAGGAAGGGCGCGGTGATCCGGTCGACGTGTGTGATCGGCGAGCGCTCGGCGTACAGCTCGGGCACCTCGTCCACGGGTCCGACGAGCCCGTCGAGGTAGCGGGACTCGAAGTCGTGGGTCTCGTCGACGAAGCCCGTGAGGTCCAGGACGGGGTAGATGATCGTGCCGCAGGCGTAGACGTCGGTGCGGACGAGGGAGGCGGCGCTGGTCCAGCCGCCGGCGCTGCCGCCGCGGATCGCGAGCCGCGCCGGGTCGGCGGTGCCCTCGGCGGCGAGGGCGGCGGCGACGGCGGCGCAGTCCTCGACGTCGACGACGCCCCACGCGCCGCGCAGCCGCTCGCGGTAGGCGCGGCCGTATCCGGTGGAGCCGCCGTAGTTGACGTCGGCGACGCCGATGCCGCGGGAGGTGAAGTAGGCGATCTCCAGGTCGAGGACGAGCGCGGAGTGCCCGGTGGGGCCGCCGTGGGCGCGGATGACGTAGGGCGGGAGCTCGCCGGCGGGGCCGGTGGTGGCGGGGTTGCGCGGCGGGTGGACGTGCGCGTGGATGTCGCGGCCGCCGGGTCCGGTGAAGGTGCGGGTGACGGGCCGGGGGTAGTGGGCGGGGTCGACCCGGTCGGTGTGCGGGGAGCCGACGACCCGGGTGCGCCCGGTGCGGGTGTCGAGTTCGACGATCTCGTGGCGGCGGTGGGCCGCGGCGGCGACGCCGAGGACGCGGGTGCCGTGGACGGCGAGGGTGGCGCTCCAGGCCGTCCAGGGCCCGGGGGCGTCGACGAGGGTGCCGGTGTCGGGGTCGAGGATGCCGAGGACGGCGTCGCCCCGGCCGTGGAGGACGGCGACGGGCCCGGTCTCCAGGGCCTTGAACCAGGTGAGGCCGGTCTGCCAGAGCGGTCCGGCGAACTCCTCCTCGCGGGGGCAGAGGGCGGTGACCGGTCCGAGGGTGCCGTCGGCGCCGACCTCGGCCCGGTAGAGGTTCCACCAGCCGGTGCGGTCACTGGCGAGGAGCAGCCGGCCGGCCGCGTCCCAGTCGGCCTGCGGCACCGACTCCTCCGGTCCGCCGGCGACGGTCCTGGCGTCCTTGAGGGTGCCGTCGGCGGTGATCTCGGCGAGGACCGCCTCGGTGCCGTCCCACGGCATCCGGGGGTGGTCCCAGCCGAGCCAGACGGCCCGCCGTCCGTCGGGCGAGATCCGGGGTCCGGTGACGAACCGGTGGCGCCCGTCGGAGAGTTCGCGGACGGCGGCCCGGTCGTCGGCGGCGGAGCCGTCGAGCGGGATTGCGGCGAGGACCCGGCGGACGTCGGTGGGCGCGGGGCCGGTGAACTCCTCCAGGACGCACCAGACCTCGCCGCGCTCGGGCAGGACCACCGGGTCGGTCCAGCGCAGCCCGCCGCCGAGCCCGGAGACGGGGGTGAGCGGCCGGGGCTCCGCGCCCGGCCGGGCGTCGGGCTCGTAGGCGTACAGCCGCTGGTCGGGGAAGTGGCCGAAGACCACGAGGGGCCCGCCGGCGGGCCGTTCGACGGCGGCCCAGGGGCAGCCGCCGTATTCGAGGACGCGGTTGCGGACGTTCCACGGCGCGGGCAGCAGGGTCTCCTCGGTGCCGTCGGCGCGCCGACGGACGAGGGTCCGGCGACCGCCTTCGGTGGGCCGGGGCGCGGTCCACCACACCTCGTCGCCGACGGCGGCCAGATGATTGGGCCGTCCGTCGTCGGCCGCCGCGAGCGCGGCGGTGACGGGTGACGGCCAGCTGCCGTAGGCGGCCGTGTTCTGCATCCTCGCATCCCCCCAGGGTGCCGGTTCGGTCGCACGGGGACGTCGGTGTCCCCGTGCGGTTCTCGGAGTGTTACGCGGTCTTCAGGTAGTGGTCGAGCACCCGCACGCCGAAGTGCAGGGCGTCGACGGGGACGCGTTCGTCCACGCCGTGGAAGAGCGCGCCGTAGTCCAGGCCCGGGGGCAGCTTCAGCGGCGAGAAGCCGTAGCCGGTGATGCCGAGCCGGGAGAACTGCTTGGCGTCGGTGCCGCCGGACATGGTGAAGGGCAAGGCGTGCCCGTCCGGGTCGAAGCGCTCGACGGCCGCCCGCAGCTTGGCGAAGGTCGGGGAGTCGACGGGTGCTTCGAGGGGCACCTCGCGGTGGTGGAACTCCCACGCGACGTCCGGCCCGGTGAGCAGGTCCATGGTGGCCGCGAACTCGTCCTCGGTGCCGGGCAGCATCCGCCCGTCGACGTAGGCGACGGCCTGGCCCGGGATGACGTTGCACTTGTACCCGGCCTGGAGCATCGTCGGGTTGGCGCTGTTGCGGACGGTGGCCTCGACGAGGGCGGCGGCCGGTCCCAGCTTGTCGAGCAGGAGCGGCACGTCGAGCTCGGGGGCGCCCGTGTCGACCTCGATGCCGTGCAGCGCGGCCAGTTCGGTGAGGGCGGCGCGGACGGTGGCGGTGAGCCGCACGGGCCAGGTGTGGGCGCCGATGCGGGCGACGGCGGCGGCGAGGCGGGTGACCGCGTTCGCCTCGTTGACCTTGGAGCCGTGGCCGGCCCGGCCGTGGGCGGTGAGCCTGAGCCAGGCGGTGCCGCGCTCCCCGGCCCCGATGGGGTACAGGGTCATGCCGGGGTGCGGGTGGAAGCTGAAGGCGCCGGATTCGCTGATGCCCTCGGTACAGCCCTCGAAGAGCGCGGCGTGCCGGTCGGCCAGGAAGCCGGAGCCGTCGTCGGCGCTGTCCTCCTCGTCGGCGGTGTAGGCGAGGACGATGTCGCGGCGCGGCCGGATGCCCTGGCGGGCCCAGGAACGGGCGACGGCGAGGACCATCGCGTCCATGTTCTTCATGTCGACGGCGCCGCGCCCCCAGACGACGCCGTCGCGGACCTCCCCGGAGAAGGGGTGGACGGTCCACTCGGCCGGGTCGGCGGGCACGACGTCGAGGTGGCCGTGGACGAGGAGCGCGGGCGCGGTGGGGTCGGTGCCGGGGATGCGGGCGACCACGTTGGTCCGGCCGGGGGTGCGCTCCAGGAGGGTCGGTTCGATCCCGGCGTCGGCGAGCCGTTCGGCGACGTACTCGGCGGCGGGGCGCTCGCGGCAGTCGCCGCCGCCGCGGTTGGTGGTGTCGACCCGGATCAGGTCGGAGGTGAAGGCGACGACCTCGTCGAACGCCTTCGCGTCGGGGCCCGGGAGGGACTCCGCGCTGCCGGGGGACGTGCTTGAGGGGGACGTGCCCGAGGGGGACGTGCTGCTAGCCATACTGCTCCTCCACGGCGGCCGAGACGATCGTCGTGACCGCCTTGAACGTGCGGATCGCCTCGTACATCGTCGCGCTGGTGTAGGCGACGCGCCGCTCACCGCTGCGCGCCACGCCGGGAACCACCGTGGCGGCGGCGCCCAGGTGCTCCGCGTCGAACTCCATCTGGACGGTGTGCGGCCCGGCGTGCACGGGCTCGTGACGGACGGCCAGGGCGGCGGCCTCCCGGGCGGCGGCCCGGATGTCGGCGGCGGTGCGGGCCGGCGTCCGGCACACGGCCGCGTACCGCGAGACGTGGTCCTTGACGGCGACCTTGAGCGCCTCGGGGGCGTAGTCGAGGGCGTCCTCGCAGGTCAGGTCGTCGCCGGTGACGAGGACGACGGGGACGCCGTACTCGGCCACCACATGCGCGTTGAGCACGCCCTCGCTCGCCCGGAGGCCGTTCAGCCAGACGCCGGTGATCGAATTGGCGAGGTAGGTGTGGGCGAGGACGCCCTCGGCGCCCGCGCCGGTGTGGTACCCGACGAACGCGATGCCGTCGACGTCCCCGTGCTGGACGCCCTCGACCATCGACAGCGCCTTGTGGCGGCCGGTGAGCATCTGGACGCGCTCGTCGAGCCGCTCCAGGAGCAGGTTCCGCATCGTCCAGTGCGCCTCGTTCACCAGCACCTCGTCGGCGCCGCCGTCGAAGAAGCCGAGCGCCGCCGCGTTCACGTCCGAGGTGAACATGGGGCGGCAGCGCTCCCACTGGGGCGTGCCGGGCAGCACGTCGGCCGGCCAGGTGACGCCGGTGGCGCCCTCCATGTCGGCGCTGATGAGGATCTTCATGACTGGCACCGTACGCTCCGCCCGGCGGCCGTACCACCCCTGTGGATAACCGTCGTTGGAGTGGACCAATGGAGCCGCCGGAGCGGCGGTACCGGCACGTCAGGGGCGTTCGGCGAGGGTCCGCGGATCCGTCGCGTACAGGCGGCGCAGCGCCTCGGCGGCGCGGTCCGCGGGCGGTCTCCCGTCGTCGGGCAGGCGCCACAGGAACTGGCGCGGCGCGCCGGCTCCGTCCGCGGGCGGCCCGGTGAAGGTGACGACGGTGACGTCGGGGTCCTGGAAGTGCGTACTGATCCATCCCCGCCGCAGTCCCCAGCGGGTGAGGAGCTCGGGCCGGTCGCGGAGGCCCGCGGTGATCAGACGGGCGGTCCGCCGGGCCGGCCAGGTCCAGCCGTGGTCGTGCTCGGCGCGGGCGATCTCGGCGTCGTAGGCGCCGGCGTCGAAGCGGTACGCGGGGAGTTCCGGCGGCCGGCCGGGCCGTCGCCAGCCGTCCCACACCACGTGCGGGCCCTCGCGGCGGACGGTGACGTACAGGGCGCCGCAGCAGGCCTCGGCGCAGGAGGTGACGCCGAGCCGCACGGGGCGGGGCTCGGCACCGGCCCGCAGGGCGCCGGAGTCGAGGAGTTCCTCGGGGGTGTCGCCCCGCCCCTGCGGGAAGGCGAGCGGCAGGATCGGCCGCCCGTCGACCAGGATCCGGGTCTCGACGGCGGTCGGCCCGGCCGGATCGGCGACGGCGACCTCGATCCGCAGCCGGGGCGCGGGGGCCGGGCCCGCCGCGCGGAGGTGCCGGGCGGTGCGCCGGATCCAGTCGGCGCGGCGCCCCGCCTCCGCGGGTTCGCGCACGGCGTCCAGGAGCCGCGCGCGGACCGTCTCGCGCCGGCCGGGCGGCAGGTCGAGCAGGTGGGCGGCGCCGCTGTGGAGTTCCCGGGCGAGGGTGAGGAGGCGGGCCTGGTGGCCGGGGTCCGGGGGCAGCAGGTGGGCGCGCGCGGCCACCGTCCCGTAGAGGGCGAGGGCGTCGGCGTGGTCGAGGATCTCGACGCCGTGGTCTCCCTGGGTGACCGTCCGCGCGAGGAGCCGCAGGGCCTGGCCGAGGAGCGCGGTGTCCTCGGGCGCCCGGTCGAGGAGGTCCGCGAGGCCGGTGGCCTCGGCGACGCGCCGGGCCTGGTCGGGCCCCATGGTCCGGTCGTCACCGGCGAGCGCGAGGAGCCGTTCCCGTACGGCGGCGGGGTCCCCGGCGGCGACGGCCTCGACGAGCGGGCGCGGGGCGTTCACGGGCTGGTGGGTCAGCCACAGGAGGGCGGCCGCGGGCCGGTCCAGGGGGTCGAGGGCCTCGACGGCGTACGGGAAGAGGACGTCGAGCCACCCGAGGGTCCGCAGGCAGGGGACGTCCTCGGGTTCGCCGAGCCCGGTGAGCAGCCCGAGGCCGGCGGCCACGCCGTGGACGGTCGTCCCCTCGCGGACGAGCCGACGGGCCAGGGCGCGGGCGGCGACCGGGTCGGCGGGGTCGAGCGCGGCCGCGGTGGGGAAGACGAGCTGTTCGCGGACGCGGGTGGCGACGAGCGCCCGTTCGGTCTCGGCGGCGGCCCGCTCCGTGTCGGGTGCGGCGAGCCGGGCCCGGAGGAGGCGGGTGACGATCTCGCGGGCCTGCCGGTACGGGGGCGGGGCGCCCTCGCCGTACGGGGGCCGCGCAGTCCCGGGAAGCGAAAGGCCGCCCTGGGGCGGCAGGGGGCCGGGCGCGGCGTCGCGCAGGCTCCTGGCGTACGCGTACAGGGAGGGAGCGGGCGTCGGCCGCTCGTGCGGGGCGCTCACCGGGCGGGGCGGGGCTCGATTCCGTGGATCATGGGGGCACGATGCCGGTGGTCCCGCCGGGGCGCCATCCCTTTCTCCGACGATCCGAATCCGGAATCGGGCCAAATATCGCCAAGCGGTACGTATAGGCTGTCGGCCGCAGTTGTCCCGCCCGACCGACCGGAGTGTTCTCGGTGACCATCGCCCTCGATCCGTCCGACACCACCCCCGCCTCCGCCTCCACCTCCGTCTCCCCCGGGTCCGGGGCCGGCGCCGAGTCCGAGGAGAACTTCTGGGTCCCGGAGGACTCCCCCGCACCGGAGGCGTCCGAGGAGTCCGAGGAGTCCGCAGTGGAGGCGGCCATGGAGGAGGCCGTGGAGGAGGAGGCCGCCGCCGACCCCGCCGACCACGATCCGGTGGTCGTCCGGGACGCCCAGGACTTCGGGGTGTACGCGCGGACGGGCGGCTGGGCGTTCGCGCTCAAGGTGGCGCGCAGTGTGCGGCCCGGCGGCCAGGCGGCCGAGGGCACGGCGGCGCGGAAGGTGTCGGCGCGGGCGTTCGCCGCGCTCGCCGGGTGCTCGGCGGAGCGCGTGATGCGCTACTACAAGGCGTGGGACATGGCGGCGGACGACGGTCTGGTGCCGCAGTTCGAGGTCCTGGAGCCGGGCGCCGACATCGAGCTGCCGGACGCCGACGTCTGGCTGTCGTACTACACCTCCCGCAACAGCGCGTCCTCGGTGCGCGGCCAGGCGATCAGCGCGGCGGCGGAGGCAGAGGGGATCCGGCCGACGAAGGCCCTGGAGGTGGCGGAGAACCCGACGGCGCTGCGGGCCGCGATCCTCGCCGACCCGGGGACGGCGGAGGCGGCGCGCGGGGCGCTCCTCGACCGGATGAAGGAGGACCCGGCGCTCCAGACGGAGATGGCCCGGGCGATCGCCCGCACCGACGACCTGAAGAAGGCCGTGGCGAGCGAGGCGAAGGTCGCCGACCGGGTCGGCTACGTCCGGCAGATCGTGGAGAGCGGCCAGGTCAAGACCCCCGCCGGGCAGACCGTGGAGGCCCCGGCCGAGGTGCGGGCGGAGGCCGAGCGGCATCTGTCGCTGATCGACGAGCTGGACGACTCGGAGGAGGCCGGCGAGTGGGCCGGCGAGGCGTACGAGTCGGTGAAGGGGCTCGTCGCCAGGGCCGTCGAGGAGGACCCGGCGCTGCGGGTGCAGGAGCGGCGGACCCGCTTCTACAGCTCGCTCCAGAAGGCCACGAAGGTCTTCGAGGAGCTGACCCTCGACGAGGTGATGGAGGAGGAGATCTACGAGGAGGACATGCTCCAGCGCCTCGAAGCCCTCCAGGAGGCGATCGGCAGCTGCATCGCCGCCCTGCGCAAGGCCGCGCCGACCGCCCCCTGAGGCACCGGGTCGCTCAGTCCTGGTGGCCGAGCTGGAGGTCGCGTTCGGTGCGGCCGCCGCCGGCCACCTGGAGGACGGTGGCGACGGGCGGGTAGCCGGCGGCGATGACGGTGTACTCGCCCGAGGACAGGTCGACGAAGCGGAAGGTGCCGTCGGGGCCGGTGGTGAGGGTGTCGACGACGTTCCCGGCGGCGTCGAGCAGGGTCACCCGGGCGTCCTCGACGGGCCTGCCGCCGCCGGCCCTGACCGTGCCCCGCAGGACCGCCCCGCCCGCCAGCTCGATGTCCTGGCGGGTCTCGCGGGAGGACTGGACGCTGACCGGGACGGCGGCGGGCCGGAAGGCGGGGGCGCTGGCCGCGAGGGTGTACTCGCCGGCGACGAGCTCGGTGATCACGTATCCGCCCTCGCGGCCGCTGCGGGTGGAGGCGACGACCTCGCCGCGTACGTCGGTGAGGGTGACGGCGGCGTCCCGGACGGGGGTGCCGTCGGCGGTGAGGACGCTGCCCGCGAGGCGGCCGGCGCCGCCGAGGACCACGTCGAGTTCGACCGGCCGGTCGCCGACGGTCACGGAGACGGCCTGCGGCTGGTGGCCGCCCGCCGCGGCGATGAGCACGTACGAGCCGCCGCCGGGCACGCTGAGCGCGTACCGGCCGTCCTCGCCGCTCGCGCCGCGGCCGATCTGCCGGCCGCCGACGTCGATGAGGGTGAGCGCGGCGCGCGGGACGCGGCTGCCGTCGTGGTGCTGGACGGTGCCGCAGACGGGCACCCCGGTGTGGGGTGGCGGGGCGGCGGGGGCGGGGGCGGCGTGGCGGGCGTGCGGGACGGCCTGGGCGTGGCCGGTGTCGAAGGGGGCGTCGGTGGCCTCGGGGGCGGGGGTGGGGTGGGACACCAGCGGTTGCTCCTTGAGGAAGAAGGCGAGGACGAGGCCGAGCACGAGGACCGGCACGAGGTAGAGGAAGATCCGCGGCATGGCGTCCGCGTACGCCTGGACGTAGAGGTCGCGCAGGGCGGGCGGCAGCGCGTGCACGGTCTGCGGGGTGATCGCCTCGGCGGGCGGGAGGGCGGCGCCCTGGACGCCGGAGTCCCGGACCGACGCGAGCCGGTCGGCGAGGGCGGAGTCGAGGCGGGCGGCGAAGACGGTGCCGAAGATCGCGGCGCCGACGCTGCCGCCGATCTGGCGGAAGTAGTTGTGGGCGCTGGTGGCGGTGCCGAGGTCGGCGGGCCGGACGCTGTTCTGCACGGCGAGGATGAGCACCGGCATGATCAGGCCGATGCCGGTGCCGAGGACCGCCTGCCAGAGGCTGTGGGTGAGGCGCGGGGTGCCGATGTCCATGCGGGAGAGCAGGGCCATGCCGAGGACGGCGAGGGCGGAGCCGAGCACCGGGTAGATCTTGTAGCGGCCGGTGCGGCTGATGAGCTGTCCCGAGACGACGGAGGCGACGACGATCCCGCCCATGAGCGGGAGCATCAGGAGCCCGGACTCGGTGGCGGTGGCGCCCTCGACCATCTGGAGGAAGCTCGGCAGGTAACTCGCGGCGCCGAAGAGGGCGATGCCGACGACGGCGCCGACGAGGGCGGTGACGGTGAAGACGGAGTCGCGGAACAGCCGCAGCGGGATGAGGGGTTCGGGCGCGAAGTGCTCGACGACGAGGAAGAGCAGGACCGTTCCGGCGGCGCCGCAGCCCAGGGCGATGATGACCCGGTCGTCCCAGTCGTACTCCGTCCCGCCCCAACTGGTCAACAGGACCAGGCAGGTGGAGGCGGCGGCGAGGAGCAGGGTGCCGAGGACGTCGAAGCGGGCGCGGGCCTTCGGCTTGGGCAGCTTGAGGACGGCGGCGACGACGGCGAGGGTGACGAGCCCGAAGGGCACGTTGAAGTAGAAGCACCAGCGCCAGGAGACGTGGTCGGTGAAGAAGCCGCCGAGGAGCGGTCCGGCGACCGAGGCGAGGCCGAAGGCGGCGCCGATCAGGCCCATGTAGCGGCCGCGTTCGCGGGCCGGGACGATGTCGGCGATGATCGCCTGGACGCCGATCATGAGGCCGCCGGCGCCGACGCCCTGGAGGGCGCGGAAGGCGATGAGCTCGTCCATGCTGCGGGACCAGCCGGCGAGTCCCGAGCCGATGACGAAGACGACGATGGCGAAGAGGAAGACGCTCTTGCGGCCGAGGAGGTCGCCGAGCTTGCCGTAGACGGGCAGGCCGATGGTGGAGGTCAGCAGGTAGGCGGTGATCGCCCAGGACATCCGGTCCAGGCCCTGGAGTTCGCCGACGATCTTCGGCAGCGCGGTGGCGACGATCATCTGCTCCAGGGCGGCCAGGAGCAGCGCGAGCATCAGGCCGAGGAAGACGAGCCGGACGCGGCGGGGGTCGAGCGGGGTCTCGGCCGGGGCGGGCGGCGGGGGTCCGCCGGGCGGGCCGTCCTCGGGGAGCGCGGGGGCTCCCCCGGCGTCCTTCACCAGCGTGATCGCACCCACGTACGGCTCCCCTCGTCATGGCGTCGCCCCGGCGCGGCAGCGGCCTCGGCGCGAAGGCGCCCTCGGGGACGGGTCATTCTTCGCATCGGGCGCGAAGCGGGAGCAAGTCGGGCGCGGGGGACGGGAGGTGGCCGTACGGAGGCCCGCGGGGGGCGTACGGCGGGGTGCGGAGGGGTGCGTGCGGCGCTCATCAGCGCCTTTGCGGAACTCCCCGCGCCCCCGCGGCACTTCGGGCGCCGGTACGGGGGCGGCGGGGAATCCACTCGAATCGGTGAACGCCCCGGGCGTTACTTCTCGGTCTCGGCCGCGAGGTTCGCGAGGATCGCGTCGTAGATCCGGGCGAGGCCCTTGGGGGCGAAGGTCCGCTCGAAGAAGCCGCCGATGCCGCCGGCGCCGTTCCAGACGGAGCTGACGACGGCGCGGGACGTGCCCTCGCCGGCCGGGGTCACGGTCCAGGTGGTGACCATGGAGGAGTTGCGGTCCTTCTCGACGAGCTGCCCGTCGGTGGGCTCGCTGACCTCCAGGAGGCAGTCGCGGACGCGCTTGCTGGTGGCCTGGAGCTTCCAGTGGACGAGGGTGCCCTCGCCGTCGCCGCCCTCGCGCACCTCGTACTCGCTGAACTGCTCGGGCAGCAGCTTCGCGCGCGCGCCGCTGTAGTCGGCCAGCGTGTCGAACACGGTCTCCGCGTCCGCCGCGATGATCCGTTCCGTCGTGGCCTCGACCTGCGCCATCGCCATTCCTCCAGCTCATGGTTCTCGGGGGTGTTTCCGGGGTGTGGGCCAAGCGAACCACGAGCCCCGTGGGGGGCGAAATCCGGGTTGCGACGATCAAGAGAACAGTTGTTCTATTCTGGTCGCCACGAGAGTCGAACGTGCGAACGAAATCGATCGAGGAGGGCGTCCATGCGCTGGGACCATCTGGGCGACACCCCGTCCGCGCCCGCCGACACCGCCCTGTTCGGCGCGGACGCGGTCACCACCCGGACCTTCGACACGCCCGAGTTCCGCGGCATCACCTTCCACGAGGTCCGGGCCCGGTCCATCCTCAACCGCGTCCCCGGCGCCTCCCGGATGCCCTTCGAGTGGACCGTGAACCCGTACCGCGGCTGCACGCACGCGTGCGTCTACTGTTTTGCCCGGAAGACCCACGGCTACCTGGACCTCGACACCGGCATCGGCTTCGACTCCCAGATCGTGGTGAAGGTCAACGCCCCCGAGCTGCTCACCCGACAGCTCGCCTCCCGCCGCTGGCAGGGCGCCCACATCGCCATGGGCACCAACGTCGACTGCTACCAGCGGGCCGAGGGCCGCTACCGCCTGATGCCCGGCATCCTCACGGCGCTGCGCGACCGGGCCAACCCCTTCTCCCTCCTCACCAAGGGCACCCTGATCCTGCGCGACCTGGAGCTGCTCACCCAGGCCGCCGAGGTCACCGAGGTCGGCGTCTCCGTCTCGGTCGGCTTCACCGACGAGGAGCTGTGGCGCACGATCGAGCCCGGCACCCCCGCGCCGCACCGCCGCCTCGACGTGGTCCGCACCCTCGGCGAGCACGGCATCGGCTGCGGGGTCCTCATGGCCCCCGTCGTCCCCTTCCTCGGCGACTCCCCCGAGCAGCTGCGCGCCACCGTCCGCGCGATCGCCGAGGCCGGCGCGGTCTCCGTCACCCCGCTCGTCCTCCACCTGCGGCCCGGCGCCCGCGAGTGGTTCATGAGCTGGCTCGCCCACCACCCCCCCCACCTGGTCGCCCGGTACGAGCGGATGTACGCCGGCGGGGCCTACGCGCCGACCTGGTACCAGCGCCGGATCACCCGTCAGGTCCACGAGCTGGCCGCCGAGTTCGGCATCGGACCGGCCCATCGGGGCGCCCCGCGCCCGATCCCGCGCCCCTCCCCCGAACCGTCCCAGGGCCCGGAGCAGCTCACCCTCCTCTGAGCCCGCCGACACGCCGTGAGGTCACCTGACACGCCGTCGGCGCACCCTCCGTTCGGGTCGTTCCACGGCACAACAGGTCGTGTCCCGCGCCCCGCGGGGCACTCCAGGCTCCATGACCACCCGCGCAGGAATGCTGATCGCCGCTGGGGCACTGGTCGCCGGGACGGTCACCGTCCTGCCCGCGTCCGCCGCGGGCACCGGTGAACCGGTCCCCCGCCCCCTCCCCCCGCTCGCCTGGACCGACTGCGGCACCAAGGCGTACCCGAAGCTCCAGTGCGGCACCCTCAAGGTGCCGCTCGACCACGACGACCCGGCCGGCCGGAGCATCACGCTCGCGCTGACCCGGATCCCGCACACCGCGAAGACCTCCCAGGGCCCGCTCCTGGTCAACCCCGGCGGCCCGGGCGGCAGCGGCCGCGGCATGGCCGGCTACGTCGCCGCCTCGCTGCCCGCGAAGGTCGCCGCCCAGTACGACGTCATCGGCTTCGACCCGCGCGGCGTCGGCGAGAGCGAGCCCGCGCTCGACTGCCGGCCCGGCCACTTCGACCCGGTGCGCCCCGACTCGGTGCCGCGCGGCACGGAGGCCGAGCGGACCGCCCTGGAGCGCGCCCAGGCCTTCGCCGCCGCCTGCGGCAAGAAGCACGCCGACGTGCTCCCGCACATCGACACCGTCTCCACCGCCCGTGACCTCGACCTGATCCGCGCGGCGCTCGGCGCCGAACGGATCACCTACCTCGGCTACTCGTACGGCACCTACCTGGGAGCGGTCTACGCCCGGCTGTACCCGGAGCGGGTGCGGCGGATGGCGCTGGACTCCGTGGTCAACCCCAACGGCGTCTGGTACGAGGACAACATCGCGCAGGACTACGCCTTCGACACCCGCCACAAGGACCTCATGGCCTGGGTGGCGAAGCACGACGAGGCGTACGGGCTCGGCAAGGATCCGGCGGCGGTCGAGGCCGCCTGGTACCGGATGCGCGAGGAGCTGCGCGACGCGCCGGCCGGCGGCAAGGTCGGCCCGGGCGAGCTGGAGGACACCTTCCTCCCCGGCGGCTACTACGACGGCTACTGGCCCAAGCTCGCGAGCGCCTTCTCCGCGTACGTGAACGAGCAGGACCCCGCCCCGCTCGTCGCCGCCTACGAGCGGTACGGCGAGGCCGACTCCGCCGCCGACAACGGCTACTCCGTCTACGCGGCCGTCCAGTGCCGGGACGCCGCCTGGCCCAAGGACTGGAACGTCTGGCGGAAGGACAACTGGGAGGTCCACGCCAAGGCGCCCTTCTCCACCTGGAACAACGCCTGGTACAACGCGCCGTGCGCGTTCTGGCCCGTCGAGCCGCTCACCCCGCCGGACGTCACCAACGACCGGCTGCCGCCGGTCCTCGTCCTCCAGGCCACGGACGACGCCGCCACCCCGTACGAGGGCGGGCTCGCCCTGCACCGGATGCTGCACGGCTCCAGCCTGGTCGTCGAGCAGGGCGGCGGGAACCACGGCGTGACCCTGGCCGGCAACGAGTGCCTCGACGAGCACCTGAGCACCTACCTCGCCACCGGCACCGTGCCGCGCGCCGAGGGCGGGTCCGAGGTCGACGCGGTCTGCGCCGCGCTCCCGGCCCCCGAGCCCGCGCCGGCCCCGAAGAAGGAGAAGGAGAAGGAGAAGGAGACCGGGAAGGAGACGCGGGAGCGGGCCGCGGCCGGCGACGGGACGGTCGCCGGGACCACCCTGCACGGACTGCTCGGACACGCGCGCTGACCTGTGGCTCTCGTCACTCGTGACGCCCGCGCCCCCGCGAGGGCGCGGGCGTTGTCAGTGGCGTGCGCGAGGATGGCCCGCATGACCAGCCACCTCACCCACGTGCCCGCCCCCGAGGGCCTCGCGCCCAGCGCCCAGTACAGCCACGTCGTCTGGGGGACCGGCCGGTTCGTCGCGATATCCGGGCAGCTGGCGCTGGACGGCGAGGGGGCCCTGGTGGGCGCGGGGGATCCCGCCGCCCAGGCCCGGCAGGTCTTCGCGAACGTGGAGCGCTGCCTGGCCGCCGCCGGCGCGGGCTTCGGGGACGTGGTGAAGCTGACGTACTTCCTCACCGACGTGGCCCACCTCCCGGCCGTGCGGGAGGCCCGGGACGCCGCCTTCGCCGGGCTGCCGCTGCCCGCGAGCTCGGCGGTGCAGGTGGGCGCGCTGGTGCGGCCCGAGCTGCTGATGGAGGTCGAGGCCTTCGCCCTGGTGCCGGAGGAGCGCCCCGAGGAGGATCGGCCGGAGCTGCGGCTCGTCCGCTGACGCGGGCGGCGGCCGGCGGGCGGGCGGTCAGACCGCGGGGCCGCCGAGGAGGGTCAGAGAGCGTTCGGCGGCGCGGCCCAGGCGGGGGTGCGGGAGGGCGGCTTCGAGGACGTCCCTGGCGGCCGGGTCGCCGAGGGTGCCGAGGCCCTCGACACAGGCGAGGCCGACCCGCCAGTGGGGGTCGCCGGCCGCCAGGCGGCGCTCCAGGACGGTGACGAGGGCGGGGACGGACTCCGGGGCGCGCAGGTCGGCGAGGAGCCGGACCGGCAGGAGGGCGTAGGCGGCCCGGAGTTCGTTGGTGGCGAGGGCGGCGGCGGCGCGGGCGGTGCGCGGGTCGCCGAGCCGGACGAGGGCGTGGGCGGCGGTGACGCAGCGCTCGGGGTCCCGGTGGTTGAGGAGGAGGACGAGGGCCTCGAAGGCGCGCGGGTCGCCGGCCGTGCCGAGCCGGTAGGCGGCGACCTCCCGGGCCCAGAGCGGCTGTCCCGGCGCGGTGAGGAGCCGGTGGAGTTCCTCGGGGTCGGTGGTGCGGGCGAGTTCTCCGAATGCGGGGGGAAGGGCTCCCTCTTCGTTCTCGATCTCGTCGCCCAATCGATCGATCATCGAGCAGAATTCGGGATCATCGGAGATTCCCTCGGCGATTTCCATGAATCCGAGGCTATCCGCGATCCACATCACATTTTCCCGACTTCCCAGGACTGGCGCGCTCGTTACCCGCCGGTTAATCTCAAGTGAGCGGGGAACCCCCGCACTTCTCGCCGCGGCCTGGTGACGCAGCCGTGGCGAGCGCTGGTCGGTTCGGCAGTTCTCGACGTGGCTCAGGGACAGAGCCCGCGTCCTCCCTTCCTTGCTTTCCCTCAAGGACCTTCCCTCAAGGCCCTCGCCGCCGCGTGCGCCGGGGCCGTATCCCCGGTATTTCCCGCGCCCCCTTTTTCTCCGTGCGCGCGCACCGCCTTCAGTCGTCACTCTTCCTCCCAGGAGTCCCCTGATGGACACCCCTCTCTCCACCATCGCCGTCGTCGGTCTCGGCACCATGGGCACCGGCATCGCCGACGTCCTCGTCCGGGCCGGCCGTGAGGTCGTCGGCATCGACGTCAGCGAGTCCGCGGCCGCCCGCGCCGTCGCCGCCCTGGAGGCGTCCACCGCCCGCGCCGTGGCCCGTGAGCGCATCACCGAGGACGAGCGGCAGGACGCGCTCGCGCGCTTCCGGGTCTACTCGGACCTCCAGGCCGCCGCCGCGGCCGACCTCGTCATCGAGGTCGTCCCGGAGACGTACGAGACCAAGCAGGAGGTCTTCCGGGCGCTCGACGGGATCGTCCGGCCGGACGCCGTCATCGCCACCGGCACCAACGCCCTCTCGGTCACCCGGCTGGCCGCCGACTCCGCCCACCCGGAGCGCGTCCTCGGTCTGCACTTCTTCGCGCCGGTCCAGGCGATGAAGCTGGTCGAGGTCGTCTCCTCGGTGCTGACCGACCCCCGGGCCGTGGCGGCGGTCACCCGGCTCGCCGAGGAGCTCGGCAAGGAGCCGGTGGCGGTCGGCGACCGGGCCGGCTTCATCGCGGACGGGCTGCTCTTCGGCTACCTCAACCAGGCCGCGGCCATGTACGAGGCCCGCTACGCCTCCCGCGAGGACATCGACGCCGCCATGAAGCTGGGCTGCGGCCTGCCGATGGGCCCGCTGGAGCTGCTCGACCTGGTGGGCATCGACACCGCCCGTACCGTCCTGGACGCCATGTACCAGGCCTCCCACGACCGGCTGCACGCCCCCGCGCCGATCCTCAAGCAGCTCTCCGAGGCCGGTCTCACCGGCCGCAAGGCGGGCCGCGGCTTCTACACGTACGCGGCGCCGGGCTCGGCCGAGAAGGCCGCCGACGCGCTGACCCCGGCCGCCGAGGGCGCCGGCGGCACGGGCCGCGAGGTCCGCTCGGTGGGCGTGGCCGGCTCGGGCACGATGGCCTCCGGCATCGCCGAGGTCTTCGCCAAGGCCGGGTACGACGTCGTCCTCGCCGCCCGCTCGCAGGAGAAGGCGGACGCGGCCAAGGCGTACATCGCCAAGTCGCTGGCCCGCTCGGTGGCCAAGGGCCGGATGACCGAGGAGGCCCGCGAGGAGACGCTGGCCCGGATCGCCCCGGCCGGTTCGCTCGACGCCTTCGCCGAGGTCGACCTGGCGGTCGAGGCGGTCGCCGAGGACCTGGCGATCAAGCAGGAGCTGTTCGGCCGGCTCGACAAGATCTGCAAGCCGGGCGCGGTGCTCGCCACCACGACCTCCTCGCTGCCGGTCGTGGCCTGCGCGAAGGCGACGAGCCGCCCGCAGGACGTCATCGGCATGCACTTCTTCAACCCGGCGCCGGCGATGAAGCTGGTCGAGATCGTCCGTACGGTCCTGACCGCCGACGACGTGCACGCCACCGTCCGCGAGGTCACCGCGAAGATCCGCAAGCACGGGGTGGACTGCGGCGACCGGGCCGGCTTCATCGTGAACGCGCTGCTGTTCCCGTACCTGAACAACGCGGTCAAGATGGTCCAGGAGCACTACGCGACGCTGGACGACATCGACACCGCGATGAAGCTGGGCGGCGGCTACCCGATGGGCCCGTTCGAGCTGCTCGACGTGGTCGGCCTGGACGTCTCGCTGGCGATCGAGAAGGTGCTGCACCGCGAGTTCCGCGACCCGGGCCTGGCCCCGGCGCCGCTCCTGGAGCACCTGGTGGCGGCCGGCTGCCTGGGCCGTAAGACGGGGCGCGGCTTCCGCGAATATGCCCGGCGCTGAGCCCGTCGAGCCGCGACGGGGGTGGGGAGGGCTCCTGGAGCCCTCCGGCGGTCCGCCCCCGCAGGCGCGTCTTCCTGCACCGATGCAGTACGTTCGGGTCATGCCCAAGGCCGTGAAGACACCCCGTGCCACCTCTTCGTCCGACGCTCAGGAGAGCGCGGCGGGGACCCGTGCCGCCGCACAGCGGCTGAAGATGCGGCGGGAGCTGGCGGCCGCCGCGATGGAGCTCTTCGCGACGAAGGGGTACGAGGCCACCACGGTCGACGAGATCGCGGCGGCGGCCGGGGTGGCCCGGCGGACCTTCTTCCGTCACTTCCGGTCCAAGGAGGAGGCGATCTTCCCGGACCACGACGACACGCTGGTCCGGGCGGAGGCGGTGCTGAACGCGGCGCCGCCGCACGAGCACCCGCTCGACACGGTGTGCCGGGGCATCAAGGAGGTCATGAAGATGTACGCGGGCGCGCCCGCGATCTCCGTGGCCCGCTACCGGCTGACCCGCGAGGTGCCGACGCTGCGGGAGCGCGAGATCGCCTCGGTGGCCCGCTACGAGCGGCTCTTCACCCGCTATCTGCTCGGCCACTTCGACGAGCGGGACCACCACGACGGCAACGACGACCCGCTGCTGGCCGAGGTGGCGGCCTCGGCGGTGGTCACCGCCCACAACCACGTGCTGCGGCGGTGGCTGCGGGCCGGCGGCCAGGGGGACGTGGAGTCGCAGCTGGACCACGCCTTCGCGATCGTCCGGGAGACCTTCGGCTCGGGCATAGGCGCGGGCCGTCCGGCCCCCTCCTCCTCCTCCACCGCCCCGCAGGCCGCCAAGGCCACCCAGGAGGGGCCCGCGGCGCGGGTCTCGGCCTCGGGTGACGTGGTGGTCGCCGTGGCGCGTACCGACGCTCCGCTCGACGAGGTCATGCGGACCATCCAGCAGGCACTCACGAAGGGCTGAGGCCCGCTTCTCCCGCACCTTCGAAGGCCCGACAGGAGGGCCGCCCCCGGTTTCCCGGGGGCGGCCCTCTTTGCGTTCCCGCAGCTCAGAGGCGCATTCGATCGATCATCGCTCATCCGTGAGCACCTTTTCGCATCTGAGAGAAATTGTTGGCACGCAGTGCCTTGTCACGTGACACGGCGTGCCATACGTTGATCTCGTCCGGGCATCCGGAGCACCGGGAAAGCCCGTGCTCCGGCTGTCCCCACAGCCTCACGGCCGTGCGCCCGGACGCCTGCGTCACAGGCAACCCTCGCGCCCCACCGGGCGCCGCCACAGCACCACCCGAGCCGAACCGACGGCACACCTCCACAGCAGCAGCACTCCCCGACGTAACCCTCAGACGTCCGGCCCCCCGGACGCTCTCCGCCGGAGGCACACCGTGAAGGAAATCCTGGACGCGATCCAGTCGCCGGACACCACGTCCGCCGACTTCGCGAACATCAAGCTCCCCGAGTCGTACCGGGCCGTCACCGTCCACAAGGACGAGGCCGAGATGTTCGCCGGAGTCGCCAGCCGCGACAAGGACCCCCGCAAGTCGCTCCACCTCGACCAGGTGCCGCTCCCCGAGCTCGGCCCGGGCGAGGCGCTCGTCGCCGTCATGGCCAGCTCCGTGAACTACAACTCGGTCTGGACCTCGATCTTCGAGCCCGTCTCCACCTTCGGCTTCCTGGAGCGCTACGGCCGCCTCTCGGAGCTCACCAAGCGCCACGACCTGCCGTACCACGTCATCGGCTCCGACCTCGCGGGCGTCGTGCTGCGCACCGGCCCGGGCGTCAACGCCTGGACCCCGGGCGACGAGGTCGTCGCGCACTGCCTCTCGGTCGAGCTGGAGTCCTCCGACGGCCACAACGACACGATGCTCGACCCCGAGCAGCGGATCTGGGGCTTCGAGACCAACTTCGGCGGCCTCGCCGAGATCGCGCTCGTCAAGTCCAACCAGCTGATGCCGAAGCCGAAGCACCTCAGCTGGGAGGAGGCCGCCGCCCCCGGCCTGGTCAACTCCACCGCCTACCGCCAGCTGGTCTCCCGCAACGGCGCCGGCATGAAGCAGGGCGACAACGTCCTCATCTGGGGCGCCTCCGGCGGCCTCGGCTCCTACGCCACCCAGTTCGCCCTGGCCGGCGGCGCCAACCCGATCTGTGTCGTCTCCTCCCCCGAGAAGGCCGACATCTGCCGGGCCATGGGCGCCGAGGCGGTCATCGACCGCAACGCCGAGGGCTACAAGTTCTGGAAGGACGAGCGGACCCAGGACCCGCGCGAGTGGAAGCGGTTCGGCTCCAAGATCCGCGAGTTCACCGGCGGCGAGGACATCGACATCGTCTTCGAGCACCCCGGCCGCGAGACCTTCGGCGCCTCCGTGTACGTCACCCGCAAGGGCGGCACCATCACCACCTGCGCCTCGACCTCGGGCTACATGCACGAGTACGACAACCGCTACCTGTGGATGTCGCTGAAGCGGATCATCGGCTCGCACTTCGCCAACTACCGCGAGGCGTGGGAGGCCAACCGCCTGATCGCCAAGGGCAAGATCCACCCCACCCTCTCGAAGACGTACAGCCTGGAGGAGACCGGCCAGGCCGCGTACGACGTCCACCGCAACCTGCACCAGGGCAAGGTCGGCGTCCTCGCGCTCGCGCCCCAGGAGGGCCTCGGCGTCCGCGACGAGGAGCTGCGGGCCAAGCACATCGACGCCATCAACCGCTTCCGCAACATCTGAGCCGGGGACCGTACATGACTGAGCGCCAGAAGGACCGGCCGTGGCTCATGCGGACCTACGCCGGTCACTCGACCGCCGAGGCCTCCAACGAGCTGTACCGGCGCAACCTCGCCAAGGGGCAGACCGGTCTGTCGGTCGCCTTCGACCTGCCGACCCAGACGGGCTACGACCCGGACCACGTCCTCGCCCGCGGCGAGGTCGGCCGGGTCGGTGTCCCGGTCTCGCACCTCGGTGACATGCGCCGGCTGTTCCAGGACATCCCCCTGGAGCAGATGAACACCTCGATGACCATCAACGCCACGGCGATGTGGCTCCTGGCGCTCTACCAGGTGGCGGCCGAGGAGCAGGGTGCGGACGTCACCAAGCTCCAGGGCACCACCCAGAACGACATCGTGAAGGAGTACCTGTCGCGCGGGACGCACGTCTTCCCGCCCGGCCCCTCGCTCCGCCTCACGACGGACATGATCGCGTACACGGTCAACAACATCCCGAAGTGGAACCCGATCAACATCTGCAGCTACCACCTGCAGGAGGCGGGGGCCACTCCGGTCCAGGAGATCTCGTACGCGATGTCCACCGCCATCGCGGTCCTCGACTCCGTCCGCGCCTCGGGCCAGGTGCCCGAGGAGCGGTTCGGCGAGGTCGTCGCCCGCATCTCCTTCTTCGTGAACGCGGGCGTCCGCTTCATCGAGGAGATGTGCAAGATGCGCGCCTTCGGCCGCATCTGGGACAAGATCACGCTGGAGCGGTACGGCATCCAGGACGCCAAGCAGCGGCGCTTCCGCTACGGCGTCCAGGTCAACTCGCTCGGCCTCACCGAAGCCCAGCCGGAGAACAACGTCCAGCGCATCGTCCTGGAGATGCTGGCCGTCACCCTCTCCAAGGACGCCCGCGCCCGCGCCGTCCAGCTCCCGGCCTGGAACGAGGCCCTGGGCCTCCCCCGGCCCTGGGACCAGCAGTGGTCCCTGCGCATCCAGCAGGTCCTCGCCCACGAGTCCGACCTCCTGGAGTACGAGGACATCTTCGCCGGCTCCCACGTCGTCGAGGCCAAGGTCGACGCCCTCGTCACCGAGTGCCTCGCCGAGATCGACCGGATCCAGGAGATGGGCGGCGCGATGGCCGCCGTCGAGTCCGGCTACCTCAAGGCCCAGCTGGTCTCCTCGCACGCCGAGCGGCGCGCCCGGATCGAGTCCGGCCAGGACAAGATCATCGGCGTCAACGTCTTCCAGTCGACCGAGCCGAACCCGCTCACCGCGGACCTCGACACGGCGATCCAGACCGTCGACCCGGCCGTCGAGGCCCGGGTGGTCGAGGCCGTCACCCGCTGGCGCGCCGAGCGGCAGGAGTCCACGGACCGCCAGGGCAACGGCGACCCGTTCGTCTTCCCGACCACCCAGCAGGCCCTGGACCAGCTCAAGGAGGCCGCCCGGGGCACCGAGAACCTCATGGAGGCCACCCTGGAGTGCGCCCGCGCCGGCGTCACCACCGGCGAGTGGGCCGGGGCGCTGCGCGAGGTCTTCGGCGAGTACCGCGCCCCCACCGGCGTCTCCTCCGCCCCGGTCGCCGTGCCGGCCGAGTACGGCTCGCCGCTGGCCGAGGTCCGCCGCAAGGTCGACCGCACCGCCGAGGACCTGGGCATCGGCAAGCTCCGCTTCCTGGTCGGCAAGCCGGGCCTGGACGGGCACTCCAACGGCGCCGAGCAGATCGCCGTGCGGGCCCGCGACGCCGGGTTCGAGGTGGTCTACCAGGGCATCCGGCTCACCCCCGAGCAGATCGTGGACGCCGCCCTGGAGGAGGACGTGCACGCCGTCGGCCTGTCGATCCTCTCCGGCTCGCACGCCCAGCTCGTCCCGGACGTGCTGGACCGGCTCAGGGAGGCCGGCGCGGCCGACATCCCGGTCGTCGTCGGCGGGATCATCCCGAACGCCGACGGCGAGGAACTGCGCCGCGCGGGCGTCGCGGCCGTCTTCACGCCGAAGGACTTCGGCATCACCGAGATCATCGGCCGTATCGTCGACGAGATCCGGAAAGCCAACAAGCTCAGCCCCCTCGAAAGCACGGAGGTCCCCGCATGACCAGCACCGCTTCCCCTGTGAACCGGCTGCGCCCCCGCCGCTCCTGTCTCGCGGTGCCCGGCTCCAACCCGCGCTTCCTGGAGAAGGCCCAGGGCCTCGCCGCCGACCAGGTCTTCCTCGACCTGGAGGACGCCTGCGCCCCGCTGGCCAAGCCCGAGGCCCGGCACACCATCGTGAAGTTCCTCAACGAGGGCGACTGGACCGGCAAGACCCGCGTGGTCCGCGTCAACGACTGGACGACCCACTGGACGTACCGCGACGTCGTCACCGTCGTCGAGGGCGCCGGCCAGAACCTCGACTGCATCATGCTGCCGAAGGTCCAGGACGCCCAGCAGATCGTCGCGCTCGACCTGCTGCTCACCCAGATCGAGAAGACCATGGGCTTCGAGGTCGGCAAGATCGGCATCGAGGCGCAGATCGAGAACGCCCAGGGCCTGACCAACGTCAACGCGATCGCGCAGGCCTCCCAGCGCGTCGAGACGATCATCTTCGGCCCGGCCGACTTCATGGCCTCCATCAACATGAAGTCGCTCGTCGTCGGCGAGCAGCCGCCCGGCTACCCGGCGGACGCCTACCACCACATCCTGATGAGCATCCTGATGGCGGCCCGCGCCAACAACCTCCAGGCGATCGACGGCCCGTACCTCCAGATCCGCAACCAGGAGGGCTACAAGGCGGTCGCGCAGCGCGCCGCGGCCCTCGGCTTCGACGGCAAGTGGGTGCTCCACCCGGACCAGGTCGCCGCCGCGAACGAGATCTTCTCGCCCTCGCAGGAGGACTACGACCACGCCGAGCTGATCCTCGACGCGTACGACTACTACACCTCCGAGGCGGGCGGGAAGAAGGGCTCCGCGATGCTCGGCGACGAGATGATCGACGAGGCCTCCCGCAAGATGGCCCTGGTCATCTCCGGCAAGGGCCGCGCCGCCGGCATGCAGCGCACCAGCAAGTTCGAGATCCCGGAGGCCTGACCCCATGCAGTTCGGACGCACCTACGAGGAGTTCGAGGTCGGCGCGGTCTACAAGCACTGGCCCGGGAAGACGGTCACCGAGTACGACGACCACCTCTTCTGCCTCCTCACCATGAACCACCACCCGCTGCACATGGACGTGAACTACGCGGAGAACACGACCGACTTCAAGCGGAACGTGGTGGTCGGCAACTACATCTACTCGCTGCTGCTCGGCATGTCCGTGCCGGACGTCTCCGGCAAGGCCATCGCCAACCTGGAGATCGAGTCGCTGCGGCACGTGGCGCCGACCTTCCACGGCGACACGATCTACGGCGAGACCACGGTCCTCGACAAGACCCCGTCGAAGTCCAAGACGGACCGCGGCATCGTCTACGTCGAGACCAAGGGCTACAAGCAGGACGGCACCCTCGTCTGCGTCTTCCGCCGCAAGGTGATGGTCCCGACCGCCGCGTACATCGACGCGCGCGGCGGCGAGCAGCCCGGCCGCCCCGAGCTCATCGAGCCTTCCAAGAAGTCGGAGAAGTAAGCCATGGCGCGACTCGCCCAGACCCACGGTCTGACCGATGTCCAGCAGGAGATCCTCGCCACCGTGCGGGACTTCGTCGACAAGGAGATCATCCCGGTCGCGACCGAGCTGGAGCACCGCGACGAGTACCCCCAGCAGATCGTGGACGGGCTCAAGGAGCTCGGCGTCTTCGGTCTGATGATCCCCGAGGAGTACGGGGGCCTGGGTGAGTCGCTGCTCACCTACGCGCTCTGCGTGGAGGAGATCGCCCGCGGCTGGATGTCGGTCTCCGGCATCATCAACACCCACTTCATCGTCGCGTACATGCTGAAGCAGCACGGCACCCAGGAGCAGAAGGAGTACTTCCTTCCGCGGATGGCGGCCGGCGAGACGCGCGGCGCGTTCTCGATGTCGGAGCCGGCGCTCGGTTCGGACGTGTCGGCCATCACCTCGAAGGCGGTGAAGGACGGCGACGAGTACGTCCTCAACGGCCAGAAGATGTGGCTGACCAACGGCGGTACGTCAACGCTGGTGGCCGTCCTCGTCCGAAGTGACGAAGGCCACCCCGAGGGCACCGCGCCCCACAAGTCGATGACGACCTTCCTCGTCGAGAAGGAGCCCGGCTTCGGAGAGGTCCGC
Organism: Streptomyces sp. NPDC007863; assembly: GCF_040633895.1. Classification (NCBI taxonomy): domain Bacteria; kingdom Bacillati; phylum Actinomycetota; class Actinomycetes; order Kitasatosporales; family Streptomycetaceae; genus Streptomyces; species Streptomyces sp. NPDC007863. Next base: position 54,321 of record NZ_JBEYEI010000020.1, on the reverse strand, counting down.
CCCGGCCTCACCATCCCGGGCAAGATCGACAAGATGGGCTACAAGGGCGTCGACACGACCGAGCTCATCATGGACGGCCTGCGCATTCCGGCCAATAGGGTCCTCGGCGGGGTCACCGGCCGAGGGTTTTACCAAATGATGGACGGCGTCGAGGTCGGCCGCGTGAACGTGGCGGCCCGTGGTTGCGGCGTCGCTCAGCGTGCTTTCGAACTGGGCGTCCAGTATGCCCAACAGCGTCACACTTTCGGAAAGCCGATCGCCCAGCATCAGGCCATCCAGTTCAAGCTGGCCGAAATGGCTACCAAGGTCGAGGCCGCCCATGCGATGATGGTGAACGCAGCACGCAAAAAGGACTCCGGGGAACGAAACGACCTCGAAGCGGGGATGGCGAAGTACCTCGCCTCCGAATACTGCAAGGAGGTCGTGGAGGATGCCTTCCGCATTCACGGCGGCTACGGGTTCTCGAAGGAGTACGAGATCGAGCGGCTCTACCGCGAGGCGCCGATGCTGCTCATCGGTGAAGGTACCGCCGAGATCCAGAAAATGATCATTGGCCGCCGCCTCCTGGAGGAGTACCGCCTCCAGGGTTGATTGTCGGTTTTGAGTCGATTCGGCCGCGAAGAAGATCACACCCCGTGTTCGTCTTCCGGCCGTCGACTCGGTTCCTGGCTTGCCCAGTTGCGCCCCGCAACCGATAGCATCGCCGGAAAGCCGCCGTCCCCCCGTTGCCAGCGCGGCATCATCCGCTACGAAGGTCATCCATGCCCCACAGCCCAAACTCTGCACACCGCGACAGCCTCAAGGGCGCACGCATCGCACGCGGAGCATCGCCGTGGCTTCTGCCGACCGTCGCCACCGCGGCGCTCAGCCTCGCGCGCTCCGGCCGTTCGAAGCGCGCCCGTGCCATCGCCGTGCCGACCACCGCGCTCGCGGCCGGCATGCTGTGGTTCTTCCGCGACCCCGAGCGCGAGATCGCTCAGGGCCGGGTCATCTCCCCCGCCGACGGCGTGGTGCAGAGCATCATGCCGTGGAAGGACGGGCGCACCCGGGTCGCCATCTTCATGAGCCCGCTGAACGTGCACGTCAACCGTGCGCCGATGGCCGGCACGGTGACCTCGGTGGAGCACGTCCCGGGTGGCTTCGTCCCGGCCTTCAACAAGGAGTCCGAGAACAACGAGCGCGTCGTCTGGCACTTCGACACCGAGCTCGGCGACATCGAGATGATCCAGATCGCGGGTGCCGTGGCGCGGCGCATCGTGCCGTACATCCCGCAGGGGACGAAGGTCGAGCAGGGTGACCGCATCGGTCTCATCCGCTTCGGCTCGCGCGTCGACATCTACCTTCCGGAGGGTGTCGAGGTCGCCGTCGAGGTCGGGCAGACCACGACCGCGGGGGTGACTCGCATTGACCGTGATTGATCCCGACACACGTGCCGCCGACTGGGCCGCCGACGCCGAGGCGGAGGCGGCCGACGAGGCGGAGGAGATGCCGCTGTCGCTGAGGCTGTCCATAGCGGACGCCCTCACGCTCGGTAACGCCACGTGTGGCTTCATGGCGGTGTACTTCACCACCACGGGCATCCTCATCCCGCACCTCACCGGCAGCACCGAGACCGGAATGGCGCGCAACAGCGCCGCCACCGCGGTGATACTGATGCTGTGCGCGGCGATCTTCGACCTCTTCGACGGCATCGTGGCGCGCAAGCTCCGCAGCTCGCCGATGGGCGCCGAGCTCGACAACCTCTCGGACCTGATCAGCTTCGGTCTGGCCCCGGCGTACTTCGTGCTCGTCTACGGCATGGTCGCGGACGACGCGCAGCAGAAGGTCTCGGCGGTCGCCGCGATCGTGGTGCTGCTCGCGGTGGTGCTGAGGCTGGCGCGGTTCTCCTGCGTGACGATGAAGGACGGCATGTTCCAGGGCATGCCGAGCCCCTTCGGCGCGCTGACGGTCGTCTCGATCATCCTGCTCGAACTCCCCTTCATCCCGACGCTGCTCGCGATCATCGGCACGGCGTGGCTGATGGTGAGCCGGGTCGAGTACCCGAAGCCGCGGGGTGTCCTCGCGGCGGCCATGCTCAGCTGGATCGTCGGGGCGATGGCCATGCTGGCCGCGTGGGCCTTCGACGCCCCCGGCGGTCAGTTCCTGCTCCAGGCCGGCTGCGCCCTCCAGGTCGTGCTGGGCGCCGTGATCCCCCTCTTCGCGACGGCCCGCCGAGTGAACACCTTCCGCGGCAACCGCCGCGAGAGCCGGGAGGCCCGGCAGGCGGAGGCGGCGCAGCTGCGCTGACCCGCCGTCGTACGGAACGGCCGAAGGGCCCGGAAGCATCGCGCTTCCGGGCCCTTCGTCATGCGCCGGACCTACGCCAGGAGCTTGTAGTAGAGGGTCGTGGCCCGCAGGGTGCCGGCCGGGTCGGCGGCGTACTCCGGGATCGTGCCGGCCGCCGTCCAGCCCGCGCCCCGGTACAGCCGTTCGGCGGGGCTGTCGGTCTGGGTGTCCAGGACGAGGAGGGTGAGGCCGGTGGCGGCCGCGTGGGCCTCGGCGGCGGCCAGCAGACGGCGGCCGACCGCCCGGCCGCGGGCCGAGCGGTGGACGAGGAGCCGGGCTATCTCGCCGCGGTGGCGGCCGTTGGCGGTGCCGGTACGCAGGAGGGTGACGGCCCCGGTGACGGCGCCGTCCGGCCCGAAGGCCGCCCACACGTCCCGGGTGCCGGCGGCCCCGGCCCACCAGGCGGCCGCCTCGGCGTGCTCCACGGGCGCCAGGAAGCCGACGGAGGCGCCGCCGTCCACGGCGTCCACGAGGAGCGCGGCGAGCCCGTCGACGTGCCGCCGTACGGCGTCGGGGGCGAGGAGCTCGACGCGGTCGCCGGGGGCGAGCCGCTTCTCCAGGCAGAGCAGGCCCGGGCGGTCGTCCCAGGAGTCGGTGGGCTCGAAGCCGAGCTTGCGGTAGAGCGCGAGGGGCCCCTGCCGCCACTCCCACACGGTGAGCCGGACGCGCTCCGCGCCCGCCGCCGCGGCCCGCCGCAGCGCCTCCCCCATCAGCGCGCCGGCCAGCCCCCGGCCGCGGGCCTCGGGCTCGACCCACACCCGCTTGACCTCGGGCACCGGCCCGGCCTTCAGGACGAGACAGCCGACGGCCTCGCCCGTCTCCGGCGCGGCGGCGAGCAGCACGGTGTCGGCGGCGAAGGCGGTGACGGGGTCCTCGGCCTCGGCGCGGCGGGCGGGCGGCAGGCCGGCCGGGCCGGTCACGGCGGAGCCCTTCTCGGCCTCGGTGGCCAGGTGGTAGGCGGTGAGCAGGGCGGGCAGGCGGGGGTGGGCGGCGTTCTCCTCGATCAGCACGTTCATGATCCGAGGATCACACCGGCAGGTTTCGGCGAGGTGACGGCCGCTCCGTCGGCCCCGCCGGTGAGGAACGCGGCCAGCGCGGCGCCCTCGTCCGACACGGCGGTCCGCTCCGCCCGGGACAGGGGCCGGAGCGGGGTGACGACGAGGTCGGAGCCGCGCGGGGTCCAGGTGGCGGCGACCCGGCCGTCGACCAGGGCGACGCGCTCGCCGGCGACGGAGAGCAGCCGGTGGTCGTGGTCGATGATCCGGCTCCGGTCGTGGTAGCCGAGGATCGCGTTGTCGAAGGCGGGCAGGAAGCGGACCGGGGCGGGGGTGTCCGGGTCCGGCCGGGGCGCGTCGGGGAGGTCGAGGAGTTCGCGGCCCCGCTCGTCGCGGAAGGTGACGAGTTCGTCCCGTACGGCCCTGACGGCGGCGGGCAGTCCGGCGAGGCCGCACCAGGCGCGGAGGTCGGCTGAGGCGGCGGGCCCGTAGGCGGCGAGGTAGCGGCGGACCAGGGTCTGGCCGACGGGGTCGGCGGGGTCGTCGGGGAGCGGCGGGACCTCGCGGCCCAGCCAGCCGGCGAGAGTGGCGTTGCGGACGCCCGCGCGGGAGCCCCAGAGGCCGCGCGGGGGCAGCTGCACGGTGGGGAGGACGCCGCCGACGATGAGCTCGCCGAGGGCACGGCGGGGCGGTTCGGGCCAGCGGCCGGAGACGGCCTCGACGAGTTCGGCCAGGGTGCGGGGCTCGCCGTCGGCCATGACCGCGTGGGCGGCGGCGGCCAGCTCGTCGGGGTCGACGCCGGCGAGTTCGGCGCGGTAGGTGGTGAGGACCTTCTGGCGGAGCATGGCGTCGTGGCGGGCGCGCCAGGCCAGGGCGTCGTCGGCGGTGACGAGGTGGATGGTGCGGCGCATCAGGGGGACGCGCACGACCTGGCGTCCGGTGAGGAGGCCGTCCAGGGTCTCCGGGCGGAAGTCCCCGACCCTCGACCAGAGTCCGGTGAAGGGCTCCTGGGGTTCCTGGGCCTGCATCCCGCACAAGTGGGCGATGACGCCGGCGGCCGGGGTGCCGGTCCGTTCGAGGAGGAACTGGCGGGCGAGGGTGGCACGGCCGAGGGCGCGGGCGGTGAGGACGGTCATGGCGGTCACGCTCCCATGGAAAGAGGACAATTCCCGTCCTCTTTCCATGGGACACGGGCTCGTCAGGGGGTGTACTCCTTCGCCGCCTCCGAGGCGAAGGGCTGCCGGACCGTGCGCATGCCGCCGGGGACCTTCTTGTCGGGCTGGATGATGACCGACTCGCGGGACGACGGGGCCTTCGGGTCGCTGAAGTCGTGGGTCATGCCGAAGCCGGGGTCGTGGGCGCTGAGGATGAGCAGCGCCTTGGCGACGCCCTCGCGGCTGAGGTCGCCCTTCTCGCACGCCTTCCTCAGGATCTCGCCGAAGGCCGAGGCGGCGGTCCAGCCGGCGACGACGCCGTTGTCGAGGCCGTCGTCCGGGTAGGCGGCCGCGTAGTCGGCGGCGAGCTTCTTCGCGACCGGGGTGTCGGCGCCGATGGGGAGGCTCGGGGAGGCGAACCAGTACATCTTCTCCAGGGCCGGGCCCGCCTGGGTGCCGAGGAGCTGCGGGGCGAAGGCCGAGTTGTTGCCGACGACGGGGACGCGGAGGCCGGTGGCTGCGGCCACGCCGACCAGGGAGGCGGCCTGGCGCGGTCCGGCGCTGACGAGGACGGCCTTCACGCCGGCCTGCTTGAGCGCGGCGACCTGCGCGGACATGTCGTTGTCGGTGGGCTTGATCTTCTGCTCGACGACGGTGAGGCCGGCCTTCTCCGCGGCGTACTTGGAGCCCTTGAGCGCGTTCTCGCCGTAGTCGCCCTCGAAGTAGACGTGCCCGAGCTTGTCGCCCTTGGCGAGGCCCTTCTCCGTGACGAGGAAGTCGACGGCGTTGATCGTCTCGACGTCGTAGGTGGCGCCGAGGACGCGGATGTACGGGGAGCCGAGCAGCGAGGCCGACCACGCCTGGGGCATGACCAGGCCCTTGTCCTGGCCGTCGACGCGCTGCTTGACGGCGGCGACGAACGGGGAGCCGATGAACTGGGCGTAGCCGACGACCTTGGGCTCCAGCTCGGTGTAGGCGGCGAGCGCCTTCTGCGGGTCGTAGCCGTGGTCGCGGACGGTCAGCTCCAGCTTCCGGCCGCAGATGCCGCCGGCGGCGTTGACCTGCTTCACGTACAGCTGCTGGGCCTGGGTGACGCTCTTGCCGAGGGTGGCGTACACGCCGGTCATGTCGGTGAGCGCGCCGAGGGTGATGGTGGTGTCGGTGACGCCCTCGCCGGTCCTGATCCCACCGGCGCCGGTCTCCTTGCCGTCGCCGGTCTTCGCCTTGGAGCTGCATCCGGCGGCGGTGAGCGCGACCAGGGTGGCGAGCGCCGCGGCCAGGCCCCGCACGGCCGCCTGTCGTCTGTGGGTCATCGAGTCTCCCCTGAGGGTCGGTGGATCGGGGTTCGCGCGACGAGCCTCGCGAGGCCGCCGGGCAGGAAGAGGACGGTGCCGACGACGGCGGCGCCGTAGAGGTAGCGGGCGGCCTCGCCGGGGGCGATGCCGCCGGTGCCGGGGGCGGAGACCAGCGGCAGGGCTTCGGCGTACCGGTTCAGGAGCTGCGGCAGCAGGGCGACGAAGATCCCGCCCGCGACGGCCCCGGCGACGGAGCCGAGCCCGCCGATGACGATCATCGCCAGGTACTCCAGGGAGAGCGCCATGCCGAAGTACTCGGGCACGGTCCGCTGGAAGACCAGGGCGAGCAGGACGCCGGCGAGGCCCGCGTACATGGAGGACAGGACGAAGACGGCGGCGCGGTGCCGGGCCACCGGGATGCCCAGGACGCCGGCGGCGATCCGGTGGTCGCGGATGGCGTTCATGGCGCGCCCGGGGCGGCCGCGGAGCACCCCGCGGGCGAACAGGACGCCGCCGAGGAGCAGCGCCAGGCCCAGGTACCAGAGCTTCTCGACGGCGCCGAACGGCACCTGGGCGACCAGGAGTTCGGTGTCGTCGAAGGTGAGGCCGAAGAGGTTCAGCGGCGGGACGGCGCGGCCGTTGTAGCCGCCGGTGAGGTCGTGGGCGTTGAAGAGGACGTGCTGGCCGATGAAGATCAGCGCGAGGGTGGCGATGCCGAGGTACGCGCCGTGCAGCCGGCCCGCGATGGGGCTGAACGCCCCGCCGGCGAGCCCCGCGAGGCCGACGGCGAGGACGGCGGCGAGCCAGCCCGGCAGGCCGAGGCCGGCGAGCCCGTCGGTGCCGTCGCCGGCCAGCGCGCAGTAGCCGTAGGCGCCGACGGCGAGGAAGAAGGCGTGGCCCATGGAGAGCTGGCCGGTGGCGCCGGTGAGGAGGTTGATGCCGACGGCGCCGATGGCGGCGGCGATGGCGAAGAGCCCGGCCTGGAGCCAGAACCGGTCCAGGTAGAAGGGGAGGGCGAGGAGGACGATCCCGGCGGCGGCGTACGCGTACGCCTTGGCGGGGATCCCGCGGCGCTCAGACACGGGCGAGCTCCTTCGTGCCGAAGAGGCCGGCCGGGCGGATCAGCAGCACGGCGACCATCACCAGGTAGGGGGCGAGGTCGCCGATCCCGCGGCCGAGGAAGGCGAGGTCGGACTGGTAGCCGGTGGCGAGGGACTCGGTGACGCCGACGATCAGTCCGCCGGCGAGCGCGCCGGTGGTGGAGTCGAGGCCGCCGAGGATCGCGGCGGGGAAGGCCTTGAGGGCGGCGAGCGAGGTGCCGCGTTCGAGGCCGGGGGTGGGGAAGACGGTGAGGAAGAGCGCGGCGACGGCGGCCAGTCCCCCGGCGACCGCCCAGGCGCCGAGCGAGACCCTGCCGAGCCGGACGCCCATCAGGGCGGCGGTCTCCTGGCTCTCGGCGGCGGCCCGCATGGCGACGCCCCAGGAGGTGTGCCGGAAGGCGAGCAGGAAGGCGGTGATGAGGAGGGCGGCGGCGAGCAGGGCGGCGATCCGGGTCTCGGCGATCGTCACCGGGCCGAGGGTGACGACGGCGTCGCCCCACGGGTCGCCGAGGGCGAGGATGTCGGTGCCGATCCGGCGGGTGAGCTCGGTGGCGAGGAGGATGTCGACGCCGATGGTGACGATGGCGAGGACGCTGTGGTCGGCCCCCCGGTGGCGGCGCATCACGAAGAACTCGACGGCGGCGCCGACGACGGCCGCGCCGGCGACGCCGGCGGCAAGCGCGGGCCAGAAGCCGAGCGGTTCGTGGAGGACGGCGACGAGGTAGCCGCCGGCCAGGAGCAGCGAGGCGTGGGCGAAGTTGACGACCTCCGTGGCGCGGAAGATGACGACGAAGCCGAGGGCGATGAGGGCGTAGACGGAGCCCAGGGAGAGCCCGTTGATGAGGAACTCCGCGAAGGTGCTCACGCGGCGGTCTCCTCTCCGAGGTAGGCGCGGACGACCGCCGGGTCGTTCTGGACGTCGGCGGGGCTGCCGTCGGCGATGCGGCGGCCGAATTCGAGGACGGTGACGGAGTCGGCGAGCCGCATGACGAGGCCCATGTCGTGCTCGACGAGGAGCACGGAGATGCCGAGGCCGTCGCGGACGCCGGCGATGACGGCGGCGGTGCGGCGGCGTTCGTCGGCGGTCATGCCGGCGACGGGTTCGTCGAGGAGGAGCAGGGTGGGCTCCATGCAGAGGGCGCGGGCCAGTTCGGCGAGCTTCTGCTGGCCGTACGGGAGCGAGCCCGCGGGTTTTGTCAGCTGGTCGCCGAGGCCGACGAAGTCGGCGATCTCCCGGACGCGGGCCCGGTGCCGGGCCTCCTCGCGGGCGGCGGACGGCAGCCGGAGCCCGGCGGCGAGGAAGCCGGTGCGGGTGAGCCGGTGGCGGCCGAGCATCAGGCTGTCCTCGACGGTGGCGCGCGGGGGCAGCGCCAGGTTCTGGAAGATCCGGCCGACGCCGAGGTCGGCGATCCGGTGCGGGGGCAGTGCGGTCAGCTCGTGGACGCCGAGGCGTACGGAGCCGGAGGTGGCCCGGTACACCCCGGAGAGCACGTTGAAGCAGGTCGACTTGCCGGCGCCGTTGGGCCCGATGAGGGCGTGCACGGTGCCGGGGCGGACGGTGAAGTCGACGCCGTCGAGCGCGGTGAGCCCGGCGAAGCGGACGGTGAGGCCGGTGACGGTGAGGGCGGGGACGTCGTCACGCGCGGGTGCGGCGCCGGGGGCGGGGCCGCGCGGGGCGGGCACGGTCGGCTCGTCCGGGGTGGTCATCGGGGGGTCTCCTTGCGGCGCGGGCCGCGGGCGGGGGCCGGGCGCTCGGCGTCCCAGCGGGACAGGACGGGGTGGACGGCGCGGGCGCGGTCGGCGTCCTCCGCGGCCTCGGCGTCCACGACGCCGAGATAGCGGCGGCGGACCTCGTCGGAGGCGGCGAGTTCGTCGGCCGGGCCCGAGAGGGTGACCTCGCCGACCTCCAGGACGTACGCGTGGGAGGCGAGCCGCAGGGCGAGCGCCGCGTTCTGCTCGACGAGGAGGACGGCCGTGCCCTGGGCGTTGATCTCCCGGACCGCGTCGGCGATCCGGGCGGCCATCAGCGGGGCGAGCCCGAGCGAGGGCTCGTCGAGGAGGAGCAGTTCGGGGGCGGCCATCAGGGCGCGGCCGACGGCGAGCATCTGCTGTTCGCCGCCGGAGAGCAGCCCGGCGGGCTGCCGGGCCCGTTCGGAGAGGACGGGGAAGAGCTCGTGGACGCGGCGCAGGGCGGCGGCCTTGGCGGTGCGGTCGCCGCGCCGGGCGAGGCCGCCGGCCCGCAGGTTGTCCTCGACGGTCATGCGGGCGAAGACCTGCCGGCCCTCGGGGACCTGGCAGACGCCGGCGGCGACGACCCGGTCGGGCGGCAGTCCGTCGAGCGGCCGGCCGGCCGCGGCGACCGTGCCGGAGACCACGGCGCCGCCGTGGAACCGCAGGGTGCGCGAGACCGCCCGCAGCAGTGTGGACTTTCCGGCGCCGTTGCCGCCGAGGACGGTGACGACGGCCCCCGCGGGCACGGTCAGCGAGACGCGCCGCAGCGCGTGCACCGGTCCGTATCCCGCCGTCAGGTCCGTCACCGTCAGGGCGGGTGCGGTACCTCCCATGACTCCCCTTTCCCCGGCCGCCGTTGTTACCCGTGCGTGCTACTCGGCCGTTCGGTCGCTCACCCCAGCACCGCGCCGGAGGGTCCGTCCACGCCCGGCGCCGCAAACGCTGCCGGTGACCAGCGGGGCAGCCGGAGGGCTGTGCACGCGCACAACACCGCGCGTCAGGGCGTTGCCGTCGGGGGCTGGGCGGTGGATGCTCCCGGCATGGGACGGCGCAGACGGCGGACCGGTGACGACTGGAAGGTGCTCGCCCGCGCGTGCACGGCGCTTCTGGAGCGGGTGCCGGAGCTGGTGGACGAGCATCTGACGGAACTGCACGCGTACGAGCCCGCCTACGGGCGGATCGTGCCGTACGACCAGCACTGGCAGGAGGCGCACGAGGCGATCCGGATCGGCATCGAGATGATCTCGGCGCCCCGGCACTCGCCCCGGCGGGACCTGGAGCACGCGGAGCTGATGGGCCGGCGGCGGGCCGAGCAGGGCATGCCGCTGGAGCTGGTGGTGCACGCGTACCGGCACGCGGGGCATCTGGTGTGGGACGCGCTGATCGAGGGCGCGGGCCCGGACGCGGTCCAGCTGGCGGCGCTGATGCAGTCGGCGACGACGGTGTGGTCGGCGGTGGACGCGCAGGCGGACCGGGCCTCCGAGGCGTACCGGGCGACGGAGGCGGAGCTGCGGCGGCGCACGGACGAGCAGCTCCAGGCGCTCCTCGACGCCCTCCTCGAAGGCGAGCGGGCGCCGGAGATGGTGACGCGGGCGGCGGCGGGCCTGGACCTGCCCGAGCAGGGCCGGTACGCGGTGGTCGTGCTGCGCCCGGACCGCCGGGAGGAGCGGGAACCCTTCCACCGCCAGGTGCGGGCGGAGGGGCTGCGGTTCCTGTGGCGGATGCGGGCGGACTGCGAGATCGGCGTGGTGGCGTTCGCCGACGGCACGGGCCTCGACGCGCTGGCGGACCTCCTCGACGGGCGGGCCCCGGGCCCGGGCGGCATCAGCCCGGTCGTCACGGGCCTGACGGAACTGGGCCGGGCCCGCCGCCTCGCCGAACTCGCCCTCCGCACCTGCCCGCCCGGCACCCGCCAGGTGGTCCGCCTGGACCGCCGGATGGCGGGCGCCCTGATCGTCGGCCGCCCGGACCTGGCGGAACTCCTCGTCACGGACGTCCTCGGCGGCCTCCTCGAACTGGACCCGGCGGACCGCGCGGTCCTCCTGGAGACCCTGGACGTCTGGCTGGACTGCGAGGGCTCGGCGGGCCGCGCCGCCGGCCGCCTCTACTGCCACCGCAACACGGTCTTCAACCGCCTGCGGCGGCTTGAACAGCTGACGTCGCGGTCACTGTCCCGGCCGAGGGACCTCACGGAGATGACCTTGGCCCTGGACGCGTTCCGGCTGACGGCGCAGGGGTGAGGGGCCTCGCTGGCAGGATGCCTCCGTGACGACAACGAACATGCGTACGGCCATACGACGGCGGCCGGTTGCCGGGGCGGTACTGGTACTGGGCGGGCTGCTGACCGCCGTGGCCCAGCCGGTGGGCCACCTGCTGGGTGAGAAGACCCGGCTAATGGTCCTGGTCGACGCGTTCCAGTACCGCTGGGGATGGTGGTGCGCGGCCGCCGTGCTGCTCGGCGCGGGCTGCTGGCTGGCGATCGAGCGCTTCCGGCTGCGGGTGACGGCGGCTTGCCTGTTCGGGGCGGCGGCCCTCGCGCTGCTGTTGTTCCGGCTGACGCTGTTCGGCTTCTTCACCGGGGACTGGGAGGTGACCCGGCGGCTGAACGCTCCGGACGGCGTGGACCGCTCCGTACGGGTCGAAGAGGGCTTGGCCGTGATCGACACCATCTGGCGCGTGTCGGTGATCGACGGGTCGGGGCCCGGGGCCCGTCACTACCCGGTCGCCTTCTTCAACGGTGACTCGGCGGACGACGGGCTGGCCGAGGTCGTCTGGGACGGCCCGGACGCGCTGCGCTTCGTCCTCGGCGAGGGCGAAGTGATCACCGTGCGGCTCGATCCGGAGACCGGGCGGCCCGAGCGTGAGGTCGAGCGGCCCGAGTCGCCGTGACGGGCCGGGGGCGTCGTCGCCGCACCCCGGCCCTGACGCCCTACGCCAGGAAGTCCCGCGCGATGTGGGACGCCACTTCCTCCAGGAGGGGGCCGGCGTTCGGGATGGACTTGGCGGGGTCGGGCTCCAGGGCCGAGAGGGGGTAGGCGCGGCGGATGCCGGCGGTGCCCAGGGCCTCCGGCGGGAGGGCCAGGCGGCCGCAGACCGCGACGACCTCCTTGCCGGCCGCGCGGGCGGCGGCGGCGACGCCCGCAGGGGCCTTGCCGTGGAGGGTCTGCTCGTCGAGGGAGCCCTCGCCCGTGATGACGAGGGTGGCGCGCTCCAGGGCGGGGGCGAAGCCGAGGACCTCCAGCATCAGCTCGATGCCGGGACGGAAGCTCGCCCCGAGGAGGAGGGCGCCGTAGCCGATGCCGCCGGCGCCGCCCGCGCCCGGGGAGGCGGCGAGCTCGGTGGCCTTCGGGCCGATCGCCTTCTCCAGGACCTGCGCGTAGTGCGCGAGGGCCGCGTCGAGGGTCTCGACGTCCTCGGGCGTGGCGCCCTTCTGCGGGCCGTAGACGGCCGGCGCGCCCTTGGGGCCGGTCAGCGGGTTGTCGACGTCGCTGGCGAGGATGAACTCGACGCCGGCGAAGCGCGGGTCGAGGGCGGTCAGGTCGGCTGAGGCCAGCTCCGCGAGGGCCGCGCCGCCGGGGCCGACGGGCTCGCCGTCCGCGTCGAGGAAGACCGCGCCGAGCGCGGCGAGCATGCCGGCGCCGCCGTCGGTCGTGGCGCTGCCGCCGACGCCGAAGACGATCGTGGTGGCGCCCGCGTCGAGCGCCGCGCGCAGCAGCTCGCCGGAGCCGTACGTCGTGGCGGTCAGCGGGGCGAACGTGCCGGCGGGGAGGAGCTGGAGGCCCGACGCCTCCGCCATCTCGACGACCGCCGTGGTGCCGCGCAGCGCGAACGCGGCGGTGACCGGATCGCCGACCGGTCCCGTGACCCGTACCTCGTGGCGGTCGAAGCCCGCCGCGACGGCCGCCGCGACCGTGCCGTCGCCGCCGTCGGCGACGGGCAGGGCCTCGACCGAGAGGCCGGGGACGACCTTCCGGAGTCCCGCCGTGACCCGCTCCGCGACCTGTACGGCCGTGAGCGAGCCCTTGAACTTGTCGGCCGCCACGAGCACGTGAGCGACCTGAGTTGCTGCTCCGTCCGTCACCTTGCATCCCTTGCTTTCGAACAGGCAGTCGCGCCAGGGCCGACCCTATCCGTACGGCCAGACGGCGTGCCACCCCCGGATAACGTCAAATGTCCGACCATAGTGGGCTCACATGAGCACGGATATGAACGAGCGGCCGTCTCCGGATCACGTACCGGAACGGCACGCGCCCGACGCGCAGGTCATCGGGATCGGCGTGGCCGCCGTCGTCGGGGTGGTCGGCTGGGCGGCGCTCGGCAAGGACTCCTTCGACAGCGCCTCCTCCGCCGCCCTCTCCTGGGTCCTGTCCAACTTCGCCTGGCTGTTCGTGGTCGCCGCCGACGCCTTCCTGGTGCTGTGCGTGGTGCTCGCCCTGAGCCGGTACGGCCGGATCCGCCTCGGCGCGGACGACTCGGAGCCGGAGTTCACCAATCTGGCGTGGATCGCGATGATGTTCAGCGCCGGCATGGGCATCGGCCTGATGTTCTACGGCGTCGGCGAGCCGCTCCAGCACTTCCTGACCCCGCCGCCGGGCGGCGGCCCGGCGGGGACGGGCGCGGCGGCCCGGACGGCGATGGAGTACTCCTTCTTCCACTGGACGCTGACCCCGTGGGCGATCTACGGCATCGCCGGTCTGGCGCTGGCGTACGCGGGCTTCCGCAAGGGCCGCGGCAACCGGCTGAGCAGCGCCTTCGTGCCGCTCCTCGGGGAGCGCCGGGCCCGGTCCTGGCAGGGCAGGGCGATCGACCTGCTCGCGGTCTTCGCGACCGTCTTCGGCACCGCGACCAGCCTGGGCCTGGGCGCGCTCCAGGTGGCGGAGGGCCTGAACCTCACGATGGGAGTCGAGGACTCCACGGCCACCGAGCTGATCATCATCGTCTCGCTGTCGGCGGCCTTCGTCCTGTCGGCCTTCTCCGGCCTGCACAAGGGCGTGAAGTGGCTGTCGACGCTGAACATCGTGCTCGCCGCCTGCCTGGCGCTCTTCGTCTTCCTGCTCGGCCCGACCGTCTACATCCTGGACTCCCTCCCCGCCTCGGTCGGCGGCTACCTCCACGAGCTGCTGCCGATGGCGAGCCGCACCGGCGCGTACACCGACCGCGACTGGCTCGGCGCCTGGACGATCTTCTACTGGGCGTGGTGGCTGTCCTGGGCGCCGTTCGTCGGCACCTTCATCGCCCGGATCTCGCGCGGCCGGACGATCCGCGAGTTCCTGGTGGGCGTGCTGCTCGTGCCCTCCGGGGCGACGGTCGTCTGGTTCTGCGTGATGGGCGGCACCGCGATCCGCCTGGAGTCGACCGGTGAGGCCGACCTGGCGACGGCGGTGCGGGACGGGGTGGAGGCGTCGCTCTTCGCGATGCTGGACGCGCTGCCGCTGGGCACGGTCACCTCCGTCATCGCGATGCTGCTGGTCATGACGTACTTCGTCACCAGCGCCGACTCGGCCTCGCTCGTCATGGGCTCGCTGACCAGCCGCGGCTCGCTGCACCCGCCGACGTGGCTGGTGGTCACCTGGGGCGTGCTGATGGCGGCGGTCGCGGCCGTGCTCCTGGTCGCGGGCGGCCTGAACTCGCTCCAGACGGCGACGATCCTGGTGGCCCTGCCGTTCGTGGTGGTCATGCTGGTGCTGTGCTGGGCGCTGGTGAAGGAGCTGCGGGAGGACCCGGGCGCGGGCCCCGCCCGGCACCACGCGCTGCACGGGATGCGGGACGCGGTACGGGCCCTGGTCGGCGAGGCGATGACCGAGCAGGGCGGCGGCCGCCACCACCGGCTGCACCGCGCGGCCCGCTCCCGCGCCGACACGGAGAGCGGCGAGCCGCCGAAGGACGGCGGGGCATGACGTACGCCTCCGGGCAGCGCCCGGACGCCACGGACGCGCCGGCCGCGGGGCCGGACCTCGCGGACCGGATCCTCGGCGGCTGGACCGGCCGGATCGCCGGGAACATGCTCGGCAAGCCGGTCGAGCAGGGCGAGCACTGGACCCGGGAGCGGATCGACGCCTACCTGCGGCTCGCCGACGCGCTGCCGCTCACCGACTACCTGCCGCCCCCGCCCGCGGGCGCGGAGGGCTTCGTCCTGCGGCCCGAGTGGCCCCGGTGCGTGCGCGGCGGGATCCGCGAGAGCTGCCGGGACGACGACGTCGACTACACGCTGCTCGGCCTGCACCTGCTGGAGACGCACGGCTTCGGCTTCACCACCGAGCAGGTGGGCGGGCTGTGGCTGCTGCGGCTGCCGTACCTCCAGACGTTCACCGCCGAGCGGGCCGCGTACCGGAACCTCGCCAACGGGCTGCGACCGCCGCTGACCGCCACGTACGACAACCCCTACCAGGAGTGGATCGGCGCACTGATCAGGGCGGACGTCTACGGCTTCACCAGCCCCGGCGACCCGCGCCGGGCGGCCGGCCTGGCCCGCCGGGACGCGGTGGTCTCGCACACCGGGAACGGCGTGTACGGGGCGATGTGGGCGGCCGCCCTGGTCGCCGCCGCCTTCACCGCGCCCGACGCCCGCTCCGCCCTGGTCACGTCCCTGGAGGTGGTGCCGGCGGGCAGCCGGCTCGCCCGGACCGTACGGGAGACGATCGCGCTGTACGAGGCGGGGCTCGGCTGGCCGGCGACGCTCGACGAGATGGCGGTGCGCACGGCGGGGCTCGGCTGGATCCACGTGGTGCCCAACGCGGCGGTGCTGACCGCCGGGCTGCTCCACGGCGAGGGCGACTTCACCCGCACGATCGCGCTGACCGTGCGCGGCGGCCTGGACACGGACTCCAACGGCGCGACGGCCGGATCGGTCGCCGGGGTGCTGTGCGGGGCGGCGGCGATCCCGCCCCAGTGGTCACGGCCGCTGAACGACCGGGTGCGCAGCGCCGTGTACGGCTTCGACGGGGCGAGTATCCGCCAACTCGCGGAGCGGACGCTCCGGCTGGCTACGCTGGCGCCGTGACCGTCACCGACTACGCCACCTACATCGCCGGCCTCCCCCGGGTCCTCGCCGGTGCCGCCGTGCTCTTCCGGGACGCCCGCGGGCGGCTCCTCGTCGTGGAGCCGAACTACCGCGAGGGCTGGGTGCTGCCGGGCGGCACGGTCGAGTCCGACGCGGGCGAGACGCCCCGGCAGGCGGCCCGCCGGGAGACCCTGGAGGAGATCGGCCTGGACGTACGGCCGGGGCCGCTGATCGCGGTGGACTGGTCGCAGAGCCCGGCCCGGCCGCCGGTGGTGGCGTACCTGTACGACGGCGGGGTGCTCTCCGAGGAGCGGTTCGCGGAGATCCGGCTCCAGGAGGCCGAGCTGGTCTCCTGGAAGCTGATCGAGCCGTCCGAGGTGCCGGCCCATCTGCCGGGCAGCCTGGGCCCCCGGGTGCTGGCCGGTCTGCGCGCCCTGGCCGAGGGAAGCGGTCCGGCGGAGCTGGTCAACGGCCGGCCCGACGAGAGGTGAGCTCCCGTCAGTTCGTCGCGGTGGGAACGGGTTTGGAGTCGTCGCCGTCCCGGTCGTAGAAGCTGGTGATCGCCACGGACATCAGCAGCATCGCGAGGCAGGCCAGCAGGATCGCGGCGATGAGGACGCCGAAGCAGCCGCCGATGAGGAGCCGGGCGCGCCGGTCGGGGTCCGGCTCCGTCGGGGCGCTCATCCCTGCGGGGGCTCGGGCGGCGGCATCTCGCCGGTGCGGTGGGCCTCGTCGCGGGTGGCGGTCCTCGCCTCCGTGCGGTGGCCGCGCGCGATGTAGTCGCGGACGACGGCCTCCACGGCGTCCTGCGGGCTGCCGACGCCCGCCAGGACCATGACTTCCACGACGAGTTCGGCGTCGAGCGCGATGTTCACCTTGGCCATGAGCGGAACCTAGCACCGGGAAACCCGGTCGCGGGAGCCGATCCGGAGTGCCTACGCTCCCGCCATGACGATGGTCGCGATCCTCAGCGGTGCCGGTATCTCCACGGACTCGGGCATCCCGGACTACCGGGGGCCGAACGGCCTGTGGCGGCGGGACCCCGAGGCCGAACGGCTGGTCACCTACGGGCCGTACATGGCCGACCCGGAGGTCCGCCGCCGCTCCTGGCTGATGCGGCGCGACGCCCCGGTCCTCGCGGCGGAGCCCAACGCGGCGCACCGCGCGATCGCGGCGTACGAGCGGACCGGGAACGCGCTGCGGGTGATCACGCAGAACGTGGACGGGCTGCACCAGGCCGCCGGGGTGCCCGACCGGAAGGTCTTCGAACTGCACGGCACCGCCCGCTCGGTGGTGTGCACGGCCTGCCACGCCCGCTCGCCGATGGCGGAGGCGCTGGAGCGGCTCGACGCCGGCGACCCGGACCCGGCGTGCCGGACCTGCGGCGGGATCCTGAAGCCGGCGACCGTGATGTTCGGGCAGCGGCTCGACCCGGTGGTGCTCGCGAACGCGATGTCGGTGGCCAAGGCCGCTGAGGTGTTCGTCGCGGTCGGTACGAGCCTCCAGGTGCAGCCGGCCGCCTCGCTGGCCGGGATCGCGGCCGAGCACGGGGCCCGGCTGATCATCGTGAACGCCGAGCCGACCCCGTACGACCCGCTCGCCGCCGAGGTCGTGCGCGAACCGATCGGCACGGCCCTGCCGGCGCTCCTGGAGCGGCTGCCCTAGAAGAGCGCGTCCGGCGCGGCGGCTCCCGACTCGAAGGCGAGCAGCCGCTGCTTGCGGTCCAGGCCGCCGCCGTAGCCGGTGAGGCTGCCGCCGGAGCCGATGACGCGGTGGCAGGGGACGATGACGCTGACGGGGTTCTTGCCGTTGGCAAGACCGACCGCGCGGGAGGCGTTGGGGCTGCCGAGGGCCTCGGCGAGTTCGCCGTACGTGCGGGTCTCCCCGTACGGGATGAGCCGGAGCTGTTCCCAGACGCGCAGCTGGAACGGGGTGCCCTCCAGGTGCAGCGGCAGGTCGAACTCGGTGAGCTCGCCGTCGAAGTAGGCGTCGAGCTGGCGGATCGCCTCCCCGAACGGGCGGGGGTCGGGCGCGCCGAAGCTCTCCTCGGGCGGGCGGTGGCGCTGGCCGGTCATGTGGACGCGGCTGAGGACGCCGTCGACGGCCACCAGGGTCAGCGGCTCGTAGGGGCTGTCCACGACCGTGTGCACGACCGTGCGGGACGTGGTGGTGCGGGGCATGGCGGACCTTCCTTACGCGGGGAGGTGGTTGATGGGGTGGCTGTCGGTCGCCCACAGGTACTGGACGGCGTACGCGCGCCAGGGCGCCCAGTCGGCGGAGCGGGCGGTGAGCGCGGCGGGGCTGCCGGGCAGGCCGAGGCCCTCGGCGGCGCGGCGGATGCCGAGGTCGCCGGGGAGGAAGGCGTCGGGGTCGCCGAGCGCGCGCATGGCGATGATCTCGGTGGTCCAGGGGCCGAACCCGGGCAGCGCGAGCAGCCGAGCGCGGGTCTCGGCGCGGTCGGTGTCGGGGCCGAGGGCGAGGCTGCCGTCGGCGAGCGCGCCGACCAGGGTCAGCAGGGTGGTGCGGCGGCTGCGGGGCAGGGCGAGGGTCTCGGGGTCGAGCCCGGCGAGCGCCTCGGGGGCCGGGAAGAGGTGGGTGAGGCCGCCTTCGGGGTCCTCGACGGGCACGCCGTGGGCGGTGACGAGCCGGGCCGCGTGGGTGCGGGCGGCGGCCGTGGAGACCTGCTGGCCGAGGACGGCGCGGACCGCGAACTCGGCGGGGTCGACCGTGCCCGGCACGCGCCGCCCGGGCGCCTCGTCGACGAGCGGGGCGAACAGCGGGTCGGCGCGCAGCCGGTCGTCGACGGCGACGGGGTCGGCGTCGAGGTCGAGGAGGCGGCGGCAGCGGCTGATCGCGTGGGTGAGGTCGCGGGGGTCGGTGAGGGAGAGCCGGCAGGCGATGTGGTCGGGGCGCGGGGCGAGGGCGACGATCCCGTGTCCATAGGGGAGGGCGAGGGTGCGGCGGTAGGCGCCGTCGCGCCACTCCTCGACGCCGGGGACGGCGGTGGCGGCGAGGTGGCCGAAGAGGTTGGACGGCTCCAGCGGGGCGCGGAAGGGCAGCCGGAGGCTGATCACGCCGGGCGTGTGGGGCGCGGCGGGCCGGGCGGCGCGGGCGCGCAGTTCGCCGGGGCTGAGGCCGAAGACCTGCCGGACGGTGTCGTTGAAGGAGCGGATGGAGGCGAATCCGGCGGCGAAGGCGATCTCGCCGAAGGGCAGCGCCGTCGTCTCGACGAGGGTGCGGGCGGTCTGGGCGCGCTGGGCGCGGGCCAGGGCGAGCGGGCCCGCGCCCAGCTCGGCGAGGAGCTGGCGCTCGATCTGCCGGGTGGACCAGCCGAGCCGCCGGGCGAGCCCGGGGACGCCCTCCCGGTCGACGACCCCGTCCTGGATCAGGCGGACGGCGCGGGCGACGGCGTCGGCCCGCACGTTCCACTCCGGGGAGCCGGGGCTGGTGTCGGGGCGGCACCGCTTGCAGGCCCGGAAGCCGGCCCGCTGGCAGGCGGCGGCGCTGGGGTGGAACTCCATGTTCTCGGGCTTCGGCGGGACGGCCGGGCAGCTGGGGCGGCAGTAGATCCGGGTCGTGCGGACGGCGGTGAAGAAGACGCCGTCGAAGCGGGCGTCCTTGGACTGGACGGCCCGCACACAGCGCTCGCTCTCGGTGTGCATGGATCCAGGATCGACGATGCGCGGGCCCCGGGCTGGCAGAAAAACGACATGGACCTTCAGTCGGAGACCGGCACCGTCCGGAAGTGGGTGGTGATCCGGCCGTCGCCGTCGAGGACGTGGAAGGCGACCCCGGGCGGGGTGTCCAGGTGGACGTGCGGGCTGTCGGGGCCGGGGTGCTCCCACGGCAGCCGGATCGTGGAGACGGTGCCGGGGGCGACGAGCAGCGGGCGGCCGGCGAAGGTGGTGGCGGCGGCGGTGTGGGCGTGCCCGGCGAGGAACGCGGTGAGGTGGGGGTGGCGGGCGGCGAGCGCGGCGAGCCGGTCCTCGCCGTACTGCCGGATCTCGTCGACGTACGGGGTGTGCAGCGGCACCGGCGGGTGGTGGAAGGCGACGAGGACGGGCGTGTCGTGCGGGGTGTCGGTGAGGACCCGGTCCAGCCACTCCAGGGTGGTGTCCTCCAGGTGTCCGTCGTGCTTGCCGGGGATCGAGGAGTCGCAGACGGCGAGGACGAAGCCGTCGCCGCGCAGCACCTGGTCGACGGGGGCGGTGGGCGCGGGGTCGCCGTCCTCGTGGAGCAGCGGCGCGAGGCCGGCGCGGAAGGCGGCGCGGTCGTCGTGGTTGCCGGGGCAGACGACGAGGGGGTGGCGGCCGGCGAGGAGGGCGCGGGCGCCGTCGTACTCGGCGGGGGCGCCGTGGTCGGCGATGTCGCCGGAGACGAGGACGGCCGCCAGGTCGTACGGGAGCTCTTCGAGGTGGCGCAGGACGGCGCGGGTGCGCGCGGTGGCGCGCTCCCCCGCGTCGATGTGGATGTCGCTGAGGTGGGCGATGACGATCACGCGTGGGCCTCCGACGGTCGGGGGTGAACGGTGGTTCACCGGGCCGACCGTACGGTGATCACGACGGGCGCGTAAGGGCCACCGCCGGTGAGGTGGCCCTTTCCGCTCCGCTCACTCGAAGCGGGTGGGGTCCCCCGCGCCGACCCGGACGACCTCGGGGTCGCCGTCGGAGAAGTCGACGACGGTGGTGGGGACGGTGCCGCAGTCTCCGGAGTCGAGGACGGCGTCGACCTGGTGGTCGAGCCGTTCCTTGATCTCCCAGCCCTGGGTGAGCGGCTCCTCCTCGTCGGGCAGCAGGAGGGTGCTGGAGAGCAGGGGTTCGCCGAGTGACGCGAGCAGCGCCTGGGTGACGACGTGGTCGGGGATGCGGACGCCGACGGTCTTCTTCTTCGGGTGGAGGAGCTGGCGGGGCACCTCCTTGGTGGCGGGCAGGATGAAGGTGTACGCGCCGGGGACGGCGGACTTGACGGCGCGGAAGACCCGGTTGTCGATGTGCACGAGCTGGCCGAGCTGGGCGAAGTCCGCGCACATCAGGGTGAAGTGGTGCCGGTCGTCGAGGCGGCGGATCTCCCGGATGCGGGTGAGGCCCTCGTGGTTGCCGATCCGGCTGCCGAGGGCGTAGCAGGAGTCGGTGGGGTAGGCGATGAGCCCGCCCTTGCGGATCGAGTCGGCCACGCCGTCGATGATGCGCGGCTGGGGGTTCTCGGGGTGCACGTCGATGTACTTCGCCATGGGCCGAGTCTAGGTTCCCGCGCCGTCGAGGGTTCTGAGGTGGCGCCAGACGGCTTTGGCGGCGTTGTGCCCGGACATGCCGTGGACGCCGGGGCCCGGCGGGGTGGCGGCGGAGCAGAGGAAGACCGCGGGGTGGGGGGTGTGGTACGGCCACGGGGAGAGGGTGGGGCGCAGCACGAGCTGGAGGCCGCGGGCGGCGCCGCAGGCGATGTCGCCGCCGATGTAGTTGGCGTTGCGCGCGGCGAGTTCGGGCGGTCCGGCGGTGGCGCGGGCGAGGATCCGGTCGCGGAAGCCGGGGGCGAAGCGCTCGATCTGCCGCTCGATCGCGTCGGTGAGGTCGCCGCGCCAGCCGTTGGGCACGTGGCCGTACGCCCAGAAGACGTGCTTGCCCTCGGGGGCGCGGGAGGGGTCGACGAGGCTGGGCTGGGCGGTGATGAGGAACGGCGTCTCGGGGGCGGAGCCGGAGGAGGCCTGGCGCAGGGCGGTGTCGATGGCGCGGGCGGAGGGCCCGACCTGGACGGTGCCGGCCCGGCGGGCGGCCTCGGCGGTCCACGGCACGGGGCCGTCGAGGGCGTAGTCGATCTTGAAGGCGGAGGCGCCGTACCGGTAGTGGGCGTAGTGGTGGGCGCCGAAGCCGGTGATGCGGGCGAGGGCGGTGGGCGAGGTGTCGAAGAGGTAGGTGCGGGCGGGCGGCAGGTCGTCGAGGCGCTTGACCTCGTAGCCGGTGTGGACGGTGCCGCCGAGCTCGGTGAGGTACGCGGTGAGGGCGTCCGGGATCGCCTGGGAGCCGCCGCGGGGCACGGGCCAGCCGACGGCGTGCGCGGCGATCGCGAAGACGAGCCCGACGGCGGAGGTGGCGAAGCCGTCGAGCGGCGCGATGACGTGGCCGACCATCCCGGCGAAGAGGGCGCGGGCCTTCTCGTCGCGGAAGCGGCGCAGCAGCCAGGTGGAGGGCGGCAGTCCGGTGAGGCCGAAGCGGGCGAGGCCGACCGGGTCGCGGGGCAGCGCGGTGAGCGGCAGCTGCATGAAGTCCCGGAAGAGCGTCTCCCACCGGCCGAGGAAGGGGGTGACGAGCCGGCGGTAGGTGCCGGCGTCGCGCGGCCCGAGGGAGGCGGCGGTCTCGGCGACGGAGCGGGAGAGGACGGCGGCGGTGCCGTCGTCCCAGGGGTGGGCCATGGGCAGTTCGGGGTGGAGCCACTCCAGGCCGTACCGGTCGAGCGGCATGGTCCGGAAGACGGGCGAGCCGGCGCCCAGCGGGTGGACGGCGGAGCAGGGGTCGTGGCGGAAGCCGGGGAGGGTCAGCTCCTCGGTACGGGCTCCGCCGCCGACGGTCTCCTTCGCCTCGAACACGGCCACGGAGCGGCCGCGGCGGGCCAGCTCCACGGCGGCGGTCAGTCCGTTGGGCCCCGCCCCCACGACGACGGCGTCGAGCAGTGACGTCACCTCGTGCTCCTCACGTCGGCCGGCGCTCCGGCAGGCCCAGGATAGGCCCGCGCGCCCCGCCGCCACGGCGCCCCCTGGGGAACCACGCCTTCCGCCGCCGCGCGGGGGCGGCGACCCGGGTGCGGGAAGGGCCGGTTCCGGGGCCGGGCGGGCCTGGTGACCATCGGTCAGTCCTCGGTCGGGGCGCCGGCGAGGAGGGTGCGGACGCGCTCGGCGGTGGCGGCGTCCCGGGCGGCCGTGAACGGCAGCGCGTTGCCCCCGGCGATCCGGAACGGCTCGCCGGCGACGGTCGTCTGCGCGCCGCCCGCCTCCGCCACGAGCAGCAGCCCGGCCGCGTGGTCCCAGGCGTACTCCCAGCTGAAGGCGGTGGCGTCGAGCGTGCCCCGGGCGATCGACAGGTACTCCAGGCCGGCCGAGCCGCACGGCCGGGGCCGGACGCCCTCGGTGACGAGTCCGAGGAGGGCCCGCTTCTGCTCGGGCGTGGAGTAGTCGGGGTGCGAGGTGGCGACCTCCAGGACGGCGCCCGGGGCGGGCGAACCGGACCGGATCCGCTCTCCGTTGAGCACCGCGCCGCGCCCCCGGACGGCGACGGCCAGCTCGCCGAGCGCGGGCGCGTAGGTCCAGGAGGCGAGGAGCTCGCCGTGGTGGGCGAGGGCGACCAGCGTGCAGAAGGCCGGATCGCCCTGGACGAACTGCCGGGTGCCGTCGACCGGGTCGACGATCCAGACCGGCGCGTCGCCGCGCAGCGCGTCGTACCGTCCGGGCTCCGCGTGGACGGCCTCCTCGCCGACCACGACGGAGCCCGGCAGCAGCGCGGTCAGCGCCGCGGTCAGATGCTCCTCGGCCGCCCGGTCGGCGACCGTCACCAGGTCGTACGGCCCCTTCTTCTCGATGATCTCGTGGTCGGCGAGCTGACGGAAACGCGGCATGACCTCCGCCGCGACCGCCTTGCGGACCGCCTCCTCCACCTCCGTCGTACCACCGCCGAGAACGTGCTCAAGGAAGGACTCGATCATGCGTCCAGCTAAGCACGCCGGTCCGACAACCGGTACGGCGCCTGCCGGCGCCCTCCACGGGACGCGCGCGTCTGACTAGGATCACCAGCACCTGCAGAAAGGGGACGAAACGGTGCACGGTGAGTACAAGGCGCCCGGCGAGAAGCTCGTCGTCGTCGATCTGGACGTCGAGGACGGGGTGCTGCGCCACGTGCGGGTGGCGGGGGACTTCTTCCTCGAACCCGACGAGGCGATCCTCTCCATCGACCGCGCCCTGGAGGGCGCCCCCGCCGACACCGACGCCTCCGGGCTCGCGGCCCGCATCGACGCGGCGCTGCCGCCCGGCACGCAGATGTACGGCCTCACCAGCGAGGGCGTCGGCATCGCCGTCCGCCGCGCGCTCGCCCACGCCACCGACTGGACCGACTACGACTGGCAGCTGATCCACGAGCCGCCGCAGTCCCCCGCCCTGCACATGGCGCTCGACGAGGTGATCACCGCCGAGGTCGCGGCCGGCGTCCGTCCGCCGACCCTGCGGGTCTGGGAGTGGGGCGCGCCCGCCGTCGTCATCGGCAGCTTCCAGTCGCTGCGCAACGAGGTGGACGCGGAGGCCGCCGAGCGGCACGGGATCCGTGTGGTGCGCCGGATCAGCGGCGGCGGCGCCATGTTCATCGAGCCCGGCAACACCATCACGTACTCCCTGTCGGTGCCCGACGCCCTGGTGCAGGGCCTGTCCTTCGCCGACAGCTACGCCTACCTCGACGACTGGGTGCTCGGCGCGCTCGGCGACATGGGCGTGAAGGCCTGGTACCAGCCGCTCAACGACATCGCCACCGAGGCCGGGAAGATCGCGGGCGCGGCGCAGAAGCGGATGGTGACGGGCGCGGGCGCGGTGCTGCACCACGTGACGATGGCGTACGACATCGACGCCGACAAGATGACCGAGGTGCTGCGGATCGGCCGCGAGAAGCTCTCCGACAAGGGCACCAAGAGCGCGAAGAAGCGCGTCGACCCGCTGCGCCGGCAGACGGGTCTGCCGCGCGAGGCGGTCATCGAGCGGATGGTCGCCTCCTTCCGGCAGCGCTACGGCCTGACGGAGGGCCGGGTCACGGAGGAGGAACTGGCCGCCGCGAAGGAGCTGGCGGAGAACAAGTTCTCCTCCCCCGAGTGGACCGCGCGGGTCCCCTAGGGTTCCTGGCATGCGTGTGGGATCCCCGGTGCGGCCCGGGCTGCGGATGGAGTGCGCCGACGGGCGGCGGCTCGTGCTGGTGCAGGGTGCGGTACCGGTGCTCTTCGCCCGGCAGCGGGTGACGCACCGGGGCCTGCACTACGCGCGGACGGGCCGGTACGTGTCGCCGCTGGCGCCGCTGCGGGCCGAACGGGCGCGCGGGTACGCGGAGTTCGCGGAGCCCGGCGGGGCGGCGTGGACGGAGCGGTGGGCGGCGCACGCGGAGGCGGAGCTGCGGGCGGCGGCGGCCGGGCCCCTGCACGAGGGCGAGTGGCGGTTGGCGCCGGACGCCTCGGGCTGGTTCGTCGACCGCAACTGGTCGCACCTGCTGCCGTACGACACGGACCGGGGGCACCTCACCTGGTTCGGGTACGGCGACCCCGACGGCGACGCCCGCGACCTGCTGCCGCTGCGGGCCCTGTCCGTCCCGGAGGCGCCCCGGGTGAAGGCGTACCGCCGCCACTACCGGGAGGGCGTGCTGCCGCCGGTGTTCGCCTGGTGGATCAGCGGTCTGAACGTCCCCGTCGTCCTGGACGGCCACGACCGGCTGACGGCGGCGCTCGCGGAGGGCGGCCGGCCCGAGGTGCTGGTCCTGTCCCGGGCGGCCGACGCGGCGTGGCTGGAGCTGTGCGTGAAGCATCCGGTGGCGGCGTACGAGGGGCGGATGGCGGCGCTGGAGGACGGCCCCCTGCGGGCGGTCCGGGCGTCGGGCGAGGCCCGCCGGCTCGCGCGCGAGCCGGCCGCGGCAGCCGACCGATCCGGCCCGACCCGCGCCTGGCCCTTCCCGGGCGGTGTCCCGGCCTGGGAGGCGGCGGCCGCCTCGTACGTCCCCGGCCGGCGGCCCGACGCGGAGCGGTGACCTGCCCGTCGTCGGCTCGTTGACGTCGTGGACACGCTGGGTCGACGGCCACGGAGGGCACATTGGGACGGGTGAGGACGGCGGCGGCGGCGCTCGCCGGGATGGTGCTGGCGGCGGTGCCGGCCGCGCCGCGTGAGGCGGCGGCCGTCGTCGGCGGGCAGGAGGCGGCCCCGGGGGCGTACCCCTACGTGGCGGCGCTGGTCGACGTGGAGCACCGCCGTCAGTTCTGCGGCGGCGCGCTGATCGGCCCCCGGCACGTCCTGACGGCCGCGCACTGCCTGGCCGGCTCGTACGCGGACACCCGCCGGGTCGCGGTGCTCCTCGGCGACCACGACCTGCGCACGGCGACGGAGTCCCGGCACGCGCGCGTGGCCCGCCCCGTCCGCTTCACCGTCCACCCCGGCTACGACCGCCGCACCCAGCACGACGACCTCGCCGTGATCACCCTGGAGACCCCGGTCCGCCCGGACGCCGGGGTACGCCCGATCGCTCTCCCCGCACCTGCAGAATCGTTCGACCACACCCGTCTGGAAGCCGTCGGCTGGGGCGCGACCGCCTTCGGCGAGGGCCCCTCCCCCGTCCTGCGCACGGTCACCCTCGACACCGTCCCCCACGCCGCGTGCGCCCGCCGGGGCGTCGGCTCCCTCACCCCCGCCCAGCTCTGCACCTGGACCCCCGGCCGCGACACCTGCGTCTACGACTCCGGCGGCCCCCTCGCCCACCGCACCGGAACCGGCCGCCCGGTCCTGGCGGCCCTGGTCTCCTACGGCCGCGGCTGCGCCACGGACACCCCGGCGGTGAACACCAGGATCACCTCCCACCTGGCGTGGATCACCCGCACGACGGGCGTCCGCCCACCGGCGGCCTGAGCCCGCCGCGCCGGTCTTCTCCCACCGGTCCTCTCCGGGCGTACGAGAACGAGCCGTGCGGTCCGGTTTCCACCGGCCCGCACGGCTCGTCGTCGATCGTGTCCGAGGGGGGACTTGAACCCCCACGCCCGATAAAGGGCACTAGCACCTCAAGCTAGCGCGTCTGCCATTCCGCCACCCGGACAAGGTGTTGGTCTCCGCTGGTTTCCCTCGCGGCGACGAACATCAATCTACCAGGTGTTCGAGGTGCTCCTCACCCACGTTTCCTGTGGTCAGGGCGGCGGCGGGGGGATCAGGAGGGCTGTCCGGCGATGTTCACCATCCAGACGACGCCGAACTCGTCGGTGCACATGCCGAAGACGTCGCCCCACATCTGCCTCTCCAGCGGGACGGAGACCGTTCCGCGCGCGGAGAGCTTGTCCCAGTAGCCGCGGAGTTCGGTCTCGTCGTCGCCGCTGACGCTGATGCTGATGGTGGAGCCGGGGGTGTGCTCCATGCCGGGCGGGGCGTCCGCGACCATCAGCGTGAAGCCCGCCGGGGTCTCCAGCATGCCGTGCATGATCTTGTCCGCGAAGCCGGGGGGCGCCTCGCCGTACTGGGAGTACGTGTTGACGACGGGCTCGCCGCCGAAGACCTCCTGGTAGAAGTCGAGGGCCTGCTTCGCCGAGCCGGTGAAGCTGAGGTAGGGGTTGAGCCGTGAGGCCACGGGGGCTCCTTCCGAGCCGAGGGGGGTCAGACGTGCGACCGACCCTAGGCAGCCGGTCCGGTGCCGCCGCCTTGCCGCGCCGGGACGTCACTCCGACGACGGCGCCCCATGGGCGCCGTGCAGAGGAGGAGGGCGGCGGCCAGGCCGACGGCCCAGCCGTAGTCGGCGATGAGGATGCCGGCCCGCGTCCAGGGCACCGGCGGCGGCCGCACGACCCGGTCGGGGCGCGTCCGGGGGCCGCTGGGATGATGCGGCGCATGAAGCTCACCAGCAGACGCACCCTCCTGACCTCCGTCGCCGCGGCGGCGGCCACCCTGCCGCTCCTCAACGACCTCGCCGGGAACGGCGGCACCGCCGCCGCGGCGACCGCCGAGACCGAGTTCCCGACGAACGCGGCCCTGTACAGCAGCACCGAGTACCAGGAGGGCGTCCACTGGATGCGGCGCTTCCGCACCCACCCCCAGGGCCTCCTCCTCGACAACACCAGCGCGAGCAGCGGCGCCATACGCAGCACGGCGGTGATCGCGCCGCACGGCGGCGGCATCGAGCCGGGCACCAGCGAGCTCTGCCTCACCCTCGCCGGGTACTCGCGCGTCGGCGCCGGGACGGACCCGGTGGCGGACACCGCCGTGCCGCAGCGCGACTACTGGATGTTCGAGGGCATCGCGTCCTCCAGCTCCCTGCACGTCACGTCGACCCACTGCGACGACCCCGCCGCCCTGGCGGTCTGCGCGGCCAATCTGTACGCCGTCTCCCTGCACGGCTTCGCGCCGGACGCGGGCGCGCCGGCCAAGCAGATCCTCATCGGCGGCCGGGACGCCCGCCTGATGCGCAACCTCGCCGCGGCCTTCGCCGGCCACGGGCTCACCACCGGCAACGCCGACCCGGCGCTCGACGTGACGGTCACGGTCGCGGGCGTGAACAGCCCCCTGAACGGTGACGACCCGGACAACATCGTCAACCGCACCCGTACCGGCGCCGGCGCGCAGCTGGAGATCTCCACCGAGCTCCGCAGGGCGATGTTCGGCGACTTCTCCAGCGCCTCCGGCCGCCGGACGACCGCCGGCGTGGGCTCCGCGCACGAGGCCCACTTCTGGAACGGCTTCGTCGACGCGGTCCGCGAGGCCGTGGACCGCCACGAGCGCGGCCTCGACTCCCTCTAGCCGTCCGCACCGGGCGCCCGGCCCGGCGGCGTCAGGCGTTGATCACCGGGATGATCCCGGTGCCGTAGGCGTCGATGGTGCCCTCGCGGTTGTCGTGCATGGCGTAGACGGCGAACTGGTCGACGCCGAGGTCCTTGAGGTGGCGCAGCTTCTCGATGTGGGCCTCGGCGGGGCCGAGGAGGCAGAAGCGGTCGACGATCTCGTCGGGGACGAAGGCGGTGTCGGGGTTGTCGGCGCGGCCGTGGTGGGAGTAGTCGTACCCCTGCCGGTCCTTGATGTACGCGGTCAACTCCTCAGGCACCATCGAGGAGTGCTCGCCGTACTTGGAGACCAGGTCGGCGACGTGGTTGCCGACCATGCCGCCGAACCAGCGGCACTGGTCGCGGGCGTGGGCCAGGGCCTCGGGCGAGTCGTCGGCCGTGACGTAGGCGGGGGCGGCCACGCAGATCGTCAGGGCGTCGGGGTCGCGGCCGGCGTCCTGGGCGGCCTTCCTGACCGCCTTGACCATCCACTCGGTGAGGAACGGGTCGGCGAGCTGGAGGATGAAGCCGTCGGCCTTCTGCCCGGCCAGCGCGAGCGCCTTGGGGCCGTAGGCCGCCATCCACACCGGCAGTTTCCCGTTCTTGATCCACGGGATGCGGATGGCGTTGCCGTCCACGCTCGCCTCGCGGCCTTCCGCCAGGTCGCGGATGACCTCGATGGCCTCGCCGAGGCGGGCGAGGGTGTTGGGCCTGCGGCCGGCGACGCGCATCGCGGAGTCGCCGCGGCCGATGCCGCAGACGGTGCGGTTGCCGTACATGTCGTTGAGGGTGGCGAAGGTGGACGCCGTCACCTCCCACGTCCGCGTCCCCGGGTTGGTCACCATCGTGCCCACGTGCAGCTTGGTGGTGTTGGCGAGGATCTGGCTGTAGATGACGAAGGGTTCCTGCCAGAGCACGGCGGAGTCGAAGGTCCAGCCGTAGCGGAAGCCGTTGCGTTCCGCCCGGCGCATCAGGCCGACGACCTGCGAGGCGGGCGGGTCGGTCTGGAGCACGAGTCCGAAGTCCACTTCGGTGGCCTCCTAGTTCAGGTACTGACAGGTGGATCGGGGGAGGAAGACGCCGTGGCCGGGGCGGCCGACGTAGGTGCGGTCCTCGATGACCGGCACGCCGCGCGAGAGGACGGTCTCGACCCGGCCGGTGACCGTCTTCCCCTCGTACGCCGAGTAGTCGACGTTCATGTGGTGGGTCTCGGCCGACAGCACCTGGGTGGCGTGCGGGTCGTAGATGACGATGTCCGCGTCCGCGCCGGGCGCGATCGTCCCCTTCTGCGGGTAGAGGCCGAACATCCGGGCCGGGGTGGCGCAGGCGATCTCGATCCAGCGGCGGCGGGAGATGTGCCCGTCCACGACGGCCTGGTGGAGGAGGTCCATGCGGTTCTCCACGCCCGGCAGGCCGTTGGGGATCTTCGAGAAGTCGCCCCGGCCCAGTTCCTTCTGGCCGACGAAGCAGAACGGGCAGTGGTCCGTCGACACCACCTGGAGGTCGTTGGTCCGCAGCCCCCGCCACAGCGCCGCCTGGTGCTCCTTCGGCCGCAGCGGTGTCGAGCACACGTACTTGGCGCCCTCGAAGTCCGGCTCCGCCAGGTTGTCCGTGGAGAGGAAGAGGTACTGCGGGCAGGTCTCGCCGAAGACCGGCAGGCCCTTGTCCCGGGCGGCCGCCAGCTCGGCCACCGCCTCCTCGGCCGAGACGTGGACCACGTAGAGCGGGGAGCCGGCCACCCGGGCCAGCTGGATGGCGCGGTGGGTCGCCTCCGCCTCCAGGAGCGCCTTGCGCACCTCGCCGTGGAAGCGGGGGTCCGTCTCGCCCCGCGCCAGGGCCTGCTCGACCAGGACGTCGATCGCGATGCCGTTCTCCGCGTGCATCATGATCAGCCCGCCGGTCTCGCCGGCCACCTGCATGGCCCGCAGGATCCGGCCGTCGTCCGAGTAGAAGACCCCCGGGTAGGCCATGAAGAGCTTGATTGCTCTAGGAACCCTCAAGAGACATGGCGCTGAGTGTTATGAGAGTTTGGATTCTCTGAAATGCCCCTTCGACGTCGCCTCCCCTATCCGAAGAATCCAGGGCCGGCAGGACGACCGGCGGTTCATCTCGGCTGGAGCCGCCCCGATTGCGCTTCGGGCAGGATCTGCGAGCGAGTACACGGCCTCAGCAGGGCGACCAGCCGCCGCAGCGAACGCAGGAGGTCAGCACCCGAAGCCCCTGATGCCGGGCCCTGTCCAGACTCGTAGCAACGGCACTGCGGGGAACCCCCTCCACACGCCAGGTACCGCTGCTCTCCACAACCCTGCCGTCCACGGGGACAACAGGACACCCCGATACATGCGCCGCCAGGCGAACCTGTCGGCCAGAGAAACGCACGAGCACCGCGAGCCGGAACAGGTCCTCAGGCAGGGCAGACGCACATGAAACACCGACATCAGCAGACACCCTGGCACCATATGCGGCTCCAATGTGCCCTGTCGTCGCCGGTGGGCATGCACCGCCGCACGACTCGTCACGCCCGTTGCGCGCGCAGAGACGGTCGGCGGGGGTTGCCGTTGCCGGCGCTGACCCATGCCCGACGAGGCCCGCTCGCAGGACACACCCCCCTGCAGTGATCGTTTCCCCGGTGAAAACCACCACCCACCTGGGCAATACGGACTACGGAAGCCTTTCGGGCCGGGTGTCGAGAGGTCTAAAGACCGCGCCCTATGCGGTGAGGCAATCGCTGGGCTGGGTATGGGGCGGGGTACGTGGAGTTAGTTTGTTCCGGACGGGTTATGGGAGATCGCAAAGCCGCTGGTCCCGCCGTCCAGGGTGCGGCCGCAGGGCGGCGGGGCACAGGACACGGCTGATGAGACGCTGTTCGCCGCGATCATCTACATGCTGCTCAGCGGGTGCCCCCTGGCGAGCTCTGCCACCAGGCTTCGGCATATCGAAGTCCACCGCCCATCGCCGGTCCCTGATCTGGTCGCGGGCCGGGGTGTGGGGCCGGCTGCACGAGGAGATCCTGCGCCGCCTTGACGACGCCGGCCTGCTCGACCTGTCCCGCGCCGTCCTCGACTCCACCCACGTCCCGGCGAAAAAAGGGGGCGAATTCACCGGTCCAAGCCCTGTGGACCACGGCAAAGCGGGTTCCAAGATGCACGTCCTGTCGGACGCGAACGGGCTGCCCCTCATTGTCGACTCGCGCTCCTTCCTCGACGAGCAGTCGGGCAGCGTCGCGGCATCCGACGTACGCGGCCGTGTCCGGGCCGAAGAAGCCGTGCCGCTGACGCTGTGGGCAATGGCGGCCTCCGGCGCCCTGCTCGCACTGGTCGGGATCGGATCGGGACTCTGGCGGTACCCGACCAGGCAGCGCCCCTGACGCGGCGATAGCGACCTGGTGTCCGTGGTTGGTCCGGACTTGCGGCTTTCGGGGCAGGTAGTGGGCCGGACGCGAGAATCCTGCGACAGCGTTGTGAGGTCTTTCGGCAGCCGCGGCAGTCTCGCCATGGAAATCATGCGCTCGGTACCGCCGTGGGGCTGCGTCCCGCTGCTGCACGCGCGGACCTGATCCACGTGGGTGTGGTGGTGATCACAGCGCGAAGCCGTGATGATCCCTGCGCCCGTTCCGCTGGATTCCGCGAGGACCACGGAGAACCGGTGTCCTCCGAGAACCACGGAGGACCGGGCACCGACCGGTTCGTGTACGAGGGGTGGGAAAACGATGGACCGCGTCAGTCGGACGCTGCGAGCTTCCGAGATGAGTGGGTATGCCGCCGAGTTCGTCTCCCGCGCGACGGCGAGGACGCGCTTGCCGCTGGACTACTCGGTTGCCAGCCTGCGCGTCGTGGACTGGGTGGTGGACGGACTGCGACGGACGACCGACGACCCTGCCGCCGTCAGGCAAGTACTGCAGGGTCTTGGCGCCTACGCCGGCGAGGTGTTCGTGCGCAGATACGGCGCGTGCTGGGTCGACTTCGACGAGGGGACCTACAGGCTCTTTCGGCAGCCGGTTGGCGTGCGTAGCACGGACGGGCGGGCGTGGAACCCGTTGGGCAAGGTGGTGAACCGCTTCGAGCTGGGCGCCGCAGAGTCCATGCGCGAGTTCGCCTTCCTCTTCCCGAGGCGAGTCCGGACCTCCCCGCTCATGGGGTGTGCCGGCGAACGCGTAAGGTAGCAGGCCGGGAAGGGGCCGACGGCTCATCAGTTGCCGGATTCCCAGACGACATCACGCAGGAAGACCGACTGGCACCGATGAAGGCTCACGACGTTGTGCTGGGGCGTGCTGTCGAGAGAGCCCAAGCCGGCGACGAGGCTGCCTTCGCGGAGGCTTATCGGATCGTGCACCCCGGCCTGCTGGGATACTTGCGGGGGATGGTCGGGCAGGACGCCGAGGACGTCGCCTCCGACGCCTGGCTCGAAATAGCAAGGGACCTCGGGAGGTTCCGCGGTGACGGTGCGGGCTTTCGCGGCTGGACCGCGACCATCGCCCGTCACCGGGCGCTCGACCATCTCCGGCGCGTGCGTTCCCGTCCCCGCCACGACCTTGCCGGCCAGGACGTGCTGGAACTGCCCGCGCAGCGGGACACGGCGGGCGAGGCCATGGAGACGCTGTCCACAGGACGGGTGTTAGAGCTCGTAGCCGGCCTTCCCCGGGAGCAGGCGGAGGCTGTGCTGCTGCGGGTGGTGGTCGGACTCGACGGGCCGACCGCGGCACGGGTACTGGGCAAGCGGCCCGGTGCGGTACGGTCCGCTGCGCATCGCGGACTGAAGCGACTGGCGAACCAGCTACGGGGAGGTGACAGATGAAGTGGGACCACGCACGGGACGACGAGCACGGGAGCGACGCTGCGGCGGAGGCGTTGCGAGCCACCCTGCGCCCGAACCGGCCTATGGGCGAGGAAGAGGCGCAACACGCGGTCGCCGCGTTCCGCGCCGCTCGCGACGCGGGCATGCACTCCGGGCCGGGTGTACCGAGGACACGTCGCCGTGACGACTGGCGGCCGGTCACCGGCCGGCGTATCGGACCCTGGCCGAAAGCGGCGCTGATCGCGCTGATCTCGGGCATGACGCTGGGTGGCGTTGCGGTAGCCACGGGGAAACTGCCGAATCCTCTTCCTGATCCGCAGGAAGGCCGTCCCGAGCCGGGTGCCAGTGCGCATGCCCCGATCTCGCCCGAGGAAGGCATCGCGTCCGCGTCGCCCTCGCAGTCGGCTCCGTCCACGCCACCTGTACGGGAGACCTCCGTGCCTGGGCAGACGGAACCGGAGCGAATTCCGCCTGGTGCCGCGAAGAGTCACGAGGCGTTGTGCCGCGCGTACGAGCAGAGGACCGGGCACGCTGGCGAGGCCGTGGACGCGACCGCTCTGCGGCGCCTGGTCGAGGCAGCAGGCGGGAAAGAGGCCGTGCCGGTGTACTGCGAGAAGCTCACAGACGGCTCCAAGGCCCACGACAAGACTCCCCCTGAGGCGAGAGCTGACGGCCAGGACCACGGCCGGAGCCGTTCCGAGGACAAGAAAGCCCCCGCCGACCGCCGCTAAGCGTGGGTCTCAGGGACGAGCCCGCGCAAGGTCGCCTCGTGAGTTGAGCGTGCGTCTGGCCGAGGGGGAGGTGGTACGTTCGGCACCCTCCCCTCGCAGAGCGTCGAGCCGGCATGGACCGCTGATGCGCAGCCTCCTGGGTGGTCGTCGACCCGTTCGGCGGCAGGAGGCCATCGGCTCCAGCGCATTCGACGTCATCGAGTACCCCGTCCCGTGCTGGGACGCGCGGCTCCACACAGCCTGTCGACGTCAAGGGCTCGGATGGCACTGTCGATCTCCGCTGGTACCCGCAGGGCGCCGGGACTCGTCGCTGACGCGCGTGTCGACCGTATTCTGGGAGGCGACGGGACGGAGTCGCCGATGAGCGTCGAGGCGATCATGCACACCGAGTTCCCCGAGGGATACACGGTCTTCTTCGGTGCCGACGGGAAGGTGATCATGACCCCGCAGAGCCTGGAGCATTCCAGCACGATCCGCTCGATGCAGATCGACACGCTTGCTCTGGGTCGTCATGCGAAGGCGACCTCCGACGTGTACATCGACTTCCCGGCCGACGAGAACTCCGCCCCTGGTCTCGCGATCCTGCGCGAGGACGCGGAGAACCAGGGCAAGTGCTACAGCTTCGAGGACGTCCTGCTGATCTCGGAGGTGGTGTCGGTCTCCTCCGCGCGCAAGCACTACGACGACTGCACCGCCAAGTACGGCCGCTACGGCATCCCGGTCTACCTGGTGGTGGACCCGTACGCGGCGGAAGCCGTCGTCCACACCCAGCCCACCGGAACGGGCTACATCGCGGCGTACACGCACCGGTACGGCACCGGCAAGCTTCCCATCGACCTGGCCGACGGTCGGACCTTCACCCTCGACCTGGACGAGCTGCCCCGGCCCGAACCCGAGGCCGGCGCGCACTGACGAGCCGGCTGCCGGTGGCGGGGAGCGAGCCGACGTACAAGCGGCAGATGCATTACGTAGCGTGATGGATCGCGCCGAGTCCATCTGGTGAGCGCTGGGACGGCCCACGCAGTGACGGCGGGGACCGCAGGCGAGCAGAGTCGTCCTGAGTTCCGCCGCAGCGGCGGAGCAGCGATAGCGGTGCAACGAACGCTGCACGGTCCTCGATCGAGCGGGATCGAGAGGGGGCGCAGCCTGATGGAATGGGATGGACATGTCCGGTCCTCCGGCGTTTCCGCAGGTGAGACGCGTCACCGAAATGGGTTCGAGTCCCACCCGCCCCACCGTAGAAAACGTTCCGACCTGCGGAAGCACCCCCGGAGGGGTGCTTCCGCGCGCAGCGTTCGCCTCTCATCGGCGCGACGAAGCAGTCGCCCTCGGCTTGTCTCGCAGGGGCCGGACCTTCTTGACCTGCAGTTTCGGGTGGAGCGTGGATGTGAAGCCACGCCGATGATCCCACGGCGATCCCACGGCTCCTGTGTGTGACGCGCCGCACATCGTGTCGAGTTCTGCACGCTTGCTGTCACCTCACGCGTGGTCCTGTCGCCGCCTTCGGTGCCGGACGTAGACCGTCTTCTGGTAGATCACTCAGCTCACGGTTCACACCTTGGGGGCAAAGGCGGACCAGTCGGCCGCAGGGGTCATCAGGTCGGCAGGGCGCCGGTGGCCGTGTCCGCAATGTCCGCCGCCTGGTACCTGCGGCTGCGGAACCTGTATAACCGGCCGCCTTGATGCGCGGTGGTGCGTGCCGCGCTATTCCGACGAACCGAGGAATCACTTCGTGCTGCGCTCTTCCTGTAGGTACGCGTCCGTTCTGGCCGTCATCGGGACGATGACTCTCGTATCGGCCTGCGGCGGCCAGAAGGAACCCGTCGGCTCCGCAGCCTCCGTCGCGCCCGGTGCCGACCTGGGTGACCACGAGGCCCAGAGCAGCTCTGCATCGGCGAGCCCGTCTGCCTCTGCCACGGCTTCCGCCTCAGTCTCTGCTTCCCCCTCCACCTCGCTTTCCGCGTCACCCTCGACGTCACCCTCCACCTCAGCCCCCGCGCCCAAGTCCCCGTCCGTCTCAGCCTCCGCCTCCGCCCCCGCGAAGCCGTCCGGAAGTGTGGCCCCGGCGGTGAAGCCCACGAGCGGTGCGGCCGGCGGGTCCGTACAGCAGACGTCCGAGCCCGCGGCGGCGCCGGCCTTCCCCGTGCCGGTGAACGTCGGCAACGCCACGCAGGTCATCACGGTCAAGGCCGGCGGCTCGTACGCCACCGTCACCGCGTGGCAGAAGGGATCGACCGGCTGGAAGGCGCAGTTCTCCACGAGCGCCGGACGCGTGGGCTCCAACGGCGTCGTGGACGGCGCGACCCGCCGGCAGAATACGTCCACCACGCCGTCAGGCACGTACACGATCACCGAGGGCTTCGGGGTCGAGTCCGGTGGAACCGCCATGCCGTACACGAAGGTCGATGACCGTCACTGGTGGGTGCAGGACCCGGAGTCGAAGTTCTACAACCAGATGCACACAGCTGAGGGCGCGGACTTCCCGCTCATCGAGTCCGGAGAGCGCGGCAGCGAGCATCTGGTCAACTATCCGACGCAATACGCCAAGGCACTGGTCATCAACTTCAACCGGTGGCCCGCCGTCCCCGGCCGCGGTGCCGGGATCTTCCTGCACGTCAACGGCAGCGGTGCGACAGCCGGCTGTGTGTCGGTGCCGCGGGCGACGATGGACCGGTTCATGGGCTGGGTCAAGCCTTCAGCGAACCCGCGGATAGCCATCGGCTGAGTCGTCGCGTGATGGCAGGCGGCCGGGACCCTGCGGAGGGTCCCGGCCGCTGGTGTGTTCGTGGTGGCCGTGCTCGTCAGTTTCCGGTGGCGTACGGGGAACTGCCTGCGGCCGTACGGATTCCGGGGAGCGCGGAGTAGAGGGTGGCGCCGGGGCAGAGGGTGGCGTAGCCGTCGCGGTGTCCGGAGATGGTGTTCAGCGTGGCGGCCTGGCCCTTCGTCCACACGCCCGTGTCGGCGGCGGCGGTGAGTGTCACCTTCGCCTGCGGGTCGACGCCGTGCAGGCCGAGCTTCCAGGCTGCGAGGTCGGCGATGGCCTGCTGGGCCGCGGCCGTCGGCGTGCCGCCGCTCTCGTAGTTGCCGAGCAGGGAGATGCCCGAGGAGTAGCTGTTGAAGCCATAGGTGTGCGCGCCGAGGACGGGCCGGTCCATGCCGCCCGCACGGCCCTCGAAGACCGTGCCGCACTTGTCGACGAAGAAGTTGTAGCCGACGTCGTTCCAGCCGTTCGTCCGCACGTGGTAGGTGAGGATCGCGCGGATGATGGCCGGGGAGTCGGCGCAGGCGTAGTCGTTCGTCCCGGCGGTGTGGTGGACGAAAACGGCGTCGACCTTGTTCAGGTACGAGGGCGGGTTCTGGACGAGCGACTCGTCCGCGCCCCAGCCGGCACGGCTGACGATGGCGGGAGTCGTTGGAGCCGTTGGAGTGGTGGTGCTGGGTTCGGGGGTTTGGGTCGGCTCGGTGGTGGGGGCGGGCCCGGTGGGCTCCTGAGTGGGCACCGTGCTGAGGGTCGGGCCTGTGGGGGCTTCGCTGGTGGCGGCCTCGGTCGTGGGCGCGTCGTTCGGAGCCCCGGTGGGTTCGTCCGTCGGTTCTTCCGTCAGGGCCGGGCCCGGGGCGGACTCGGTCGGGGTGGTGGACGGAGTCGGGCCCCCGGGCGTATCGGTCGAAGCTGTCGACTCCCCGGCCGGCGGCTGTGAGACCTCGCCGCCGTCAGACCCTCCAGGTGTGTCGCCAAGAGTGCTGCTGGGTGCGGCCGTCGTCGGGGCGCCGGTCGGCTCGCTGGCGGAAGGCTCCGGTACGGGGCCGGCCGAGGTGGTCTGCGTGGCGTCCGGGGAGGCGGTGGGCTTGGTGGCCCCCTTTCCGCTCCCCTTGATGTCGGCGTTGCCCTTGCCCTTGAGGGTCTCGCCGGGGTCGATCATGTCGAGGCGAAGCGCATCGGGCACCACGGTTTCCTTACCGTCCGCGACGACCTGCGCCTCGACCCCGTCCGACGGGCCGACCCACAGCGGCTCCGATGCGCCCCGCACATTCGGCTCTTCGCCCTCGGTGGACTCCGGCGCCCGTACGTCGAAGTCGAGGTCGCGCCATTCGCTCCACTCGCCGGTGGCGGCCTCGCGGGTACGAATCTGAGCGGTGCCCTCGAAGGTGTCGCCGCTGTTCTCCCACGAGAGGCCGATGAGCGAGAACGTCTGTGTCCCGGTACGCGGGAGCGCGCGCCTCTTCGGGTCCTTGCCGTCCAGTGCCAGCACATGCGCCTTCGCCTGCTGTGTTCCGTCACCAGGCCCGGCGTCCTCGCCACCTGCCGAGGCGGCGACGGCGGTCACCGCCGTGCCTCCCAGGACGACGACTCCTGCCGCGAGCCACGTCACGCGCTTCTTGCCGCTCGCCCGCCTGGCGCGGGCTCCTCTCGGACTCATGGTCCCATCCCTTTCAGGCATTTGATCGATTTTCGGCCGGTTGCCGTCAGCCGTTCATCTCATGGGACGGGAAACGAGGGGGTAGCACGGTTTCGGAAATTCTTGACTTTCAACTGATTTCCACTCGCGAGAGCTCGAACCCCGTATTCCCGCCGCACGGCGCAGCGGTTGCACAAGACACGCCTACTCCGGCGCACCTGAGCGGGCGAACCGGACATCGGGTTCTCCGAAAAGGGACGTGTCACCCTTTCTCGTCGTCGGAGAGCAGGTCGCCGGAGCACGTGGCCCGCCCGAACTCTCCCATGGCGGTGGCGCGCTGGACGTGCTTGCCGCGGATCGCCAGTGCGCAGGCGGCCTGTCCTCCCTTTCCGTCGAGGACGACGGCGACGGTCGGGGCCTTG
Organism: Streptomyces sp. NPDC007863; assembly: GCF_040633895.1. NCBI lineage: Bacteria > Bacillati > Actinomycetota > Actinomycetes > Kitasatosporales > Streptomycetaceae > Streptomyces > Streptomyces sp. NPDC007863. Next base: position 15,864 of record NZ_JBEYEI010000020.1, on the reverse strand, counting down.
CCCAGGGGTGCCCGGACGGACTTCTTCCAGGGGAGCGTGACGTCCTTCTCGACCGTGGCCGTGCCGTCCTCACTGCGGGCGAGGTAGGAGATCTCGGCGGTTCCCGTGCCCGTGACCTCATACGTCACCTCGGCCGTGGGCGCGGCTTGCGGCTTCGGGCGCTCATCGGTGTCGAGCACGCCGTAGCCGACGAGCCCGAGGCAGGCGAGCAGCACGACTCCGGCGACCAGTAGCCCTCGCCGGTCCGGCGAGCCCGCGGGTTCGGTTCCCTGCTGTGCGGAGTTTTCCGTGACTTCACTGGACGACATGAAAGAGCCCGACTTTCGACGAACTGACAGATGAACCGGGCGGTTATACATCATGCCGCAGACTACATGCGAGCGAGCGGAGAAAACGGGCAAACAACACCCCTTCAGGGCGTGCGATTGTCCCTAATGTCGCCAGGGTTGACTTGCTTTCACGATGCTGGTTAGAAATCCTCCGCGGCTCCGCGAGTTCGCACTCTTCTACTTCTCGCGGTCGGCTCGCATTGCTCCAAGCCGGGCGGAAACCTTCGCTCCGGCTCGTTCGGCGTGCCCATTTCGCGTGCAGCGAAGCGGGTACGCCGATACCGAAAGGCATTGTGGTGAAAGTTCCACACAGGAGATTCATCTCCTGTCTGGTCGTATCGGCGGTGGCGGGCACGCTGCTGCCTCAGGCTGCCTATGCGGCTCAACCGTCCTCGTCCACGGACGACGGCCCCGGTGTCTTCGACACGATCGCCGGCTGGTTCTCGGAGGACGGCGAGGAGGCGACGAAGCCCCCGGTCGGCGGAGCGCTGGAGATACCCAGCCGGGAGAAGCTGCCGAGGGGGGAGAAGCTCCCGAAGGCGAAGCGGGTCAAGGAGCTGACGGCCAAGCGCACGTCGCAAGCGCGCTACTGGCAGCTCTCCGACGGCCGGATCGAGGCCGAGCTGACGGCGGTGCCGACGTCGTACAGGTCCGGGAAATCCTGGAAGCCGGTCGAGACCACCGTGCGCGCCACCCAGGACAAGGGCTTCGAATTCGCCAACACCGCGAACACCGGCAAGAGCTGGTTCGGCTCCGATGCCGGCAAGTTCATGCGCTTCGAGGCGGAGAGCGGCGGGGCGGTGACGTTCGGCCTGACCGGCGCAGGCGCCGGCGCGCTCAAGCCGGAGGCGAAGGGCGACCGGGTTGTCTACAAGGACGCCATCGCTGGCGCGGACCTGTCGTACCGGGTCGGCAATGGCCAGGTGAAGGAGGACATCGTCCTCACCGAACGCCCGGCAGGACCGGTGTCGTTCACCTTCACGCTGGACACGGAGGGCGGCCTGACACCGAAGACCCGCAAGGACGGCTCGATCGCCTTCTTCGGCGAGGCTCCGGGTACTCCGGTCATGGTGATCCCGGCTCCGTACATGACGGACGCCAAGAAGGACCCGCAGTCGGTCACCGGCGGCACGTACAGCACCGCGGTCACCCAGAAGCTGAGCCGTGACACGGACGGCAAGGGCTGGAAGCTGACCGTCACGCCGGACGCGAAGTGGCTCGCGGCCAAGGAGCGGCAGTACCCGGTCGTCATCGACCCGACGATCACGATCACGCCGATCGCCTCGGACTCCGAGGACACGATGGTCCTGTCGGACCAGCCCGGGGTGAACTTCAACAGCACCTGGAAGCTGTCGGTCGGCAAGACCGACACCGGCATCGCCCGCTCCCTGATCAAGTTCCCGCTGAACGAGATCCCGGCCGGAGTGAAGGTCGACGCGGCCCGGCTGAGCCTGTACTACGACCAGTCGCACACCACCAACGGCAACACGGTTGCCCTCGAAGCACACCGGGCCACCGGCGCTTGGAGCGAGGCGGGCGTCACGCCCGCGACCTGGTCCAACACCAGCGCCCTAGTGGGCGAGCTGTCCGGCACCACCGTCCAGCTGGACGACGGCGACGCCGGCACGGCGGCGGTCGGCGAGTGGCCGCGCGGCACCACGACCGGCGGTGCGGCGACCAACGACGACTACGCCTTCAACAAGAACGCGCTCACGGGCGAGTCGTACGCCTGGCAGCCGAGGGTCCCGGAGACCGACACCTACCGGGTGGACGTGCACTACCCGGCGGCGTCGGACGCGGCCACGGCCGCCCCGTACACGGTCGTCCACAACGGCGGCACCAAGAACTACACGGTCAACCAGACCGGCACCGGCGGCGTCTGGAAGACCCTGGACGCGGCGGAGCTGAGCTTCGCCAAGGGGAACGCCGGCAAGATCACCCTCGGTGACACCGGCTCGGCCACGACCCGCACCCTGGCCGACTCGGTGCGGCTGGTGAACCCCGCCGAGATCACCAAGGCCGCCTGGGACTACAACAAGTGGCACGACTTCCCCGTCGCCGACACGGTCCAGAAGTGGGTCTCCGGCACAGCCGTCAACCACGGCTTCGTGCTCAAGGCCAAGGACGAGTCCGGCACCGCCCCGATCGGCGGCCCGCGCTACGAGGCCGCCGACGGCAACGCCTACGGCGGCGAGACGTCCACCTACCCGCGCCTGACGGTGACCTACGGCGCTGTCGGCACGTCGCTGAACTCGCCGACGGTGGTCCACTCCACCGGCCCGGAGCTCTCGTGGCCGGCGTACGCCAACGGCAGCGGTGACACGGGACTGGACATGGTGGAGTACCAGCTGCACCGCTCCACGCAGCAGGTCTTCACTCCGTCCGCCGCGACGCTGATCGCCCCCATCCCGACGAGCACCACCGCCTACACGGACACCACGGCGGTACCGACCCCGGACTCCTCCTCCAGCGAGATCGGCAAGTCGTACTACTACCAGCTCGCGGTCAAGACCAAGAACGGGCAGCTCCTCGGCTCGCCGACCCGCATCGTGGGCATCCCCAAGGCCGGCCGGACGATGAGGATCATCCAGGCGGGCCAGGTCGACACCACGCTCTCCTCGCAGCAGCCGACCGTCAACCACGACGGCCTGGTCTCCGGCAAGGCACAGACCTGGCTGAGCGTCGGCAACAACTCCGGCACCTACGGCAAGACCCGTGCCGCCCTGAAGTTCCCCACCACGTCCATCCCCACCACCGCCACGGTGCTGGAGAACAAGATGTACATGTGGGGTGCGGAGACCACCAGCACCACCAACGGCGCGATCTACGAACTCCACGCGCTGACGCGGGACTTCACCGAGACCCAGGCCACGTGGAACAACGCCAACTCCACCACTCCGTGGACCACCGCCGGTGGTGACTTCTCCGCCACCGTCTCCGACACCGTCCCGCAGATCACCGACGAGGTCGGCCGCCACTGGTGGGACGCCACCGGACTCATGCAGTCCTGGGTCAAGACCCCCGCCAACAACAAGGGCGTCGTGGTCAAGCTGAAGGACGAGACCACCACCGGACCGCAGGAACGCACCCTGTTCCTGTCGTCCGAGGCGTCCGACCCGCAGCTGCGCCCGTACATGCAGGTCATCTACGTCGACTCGACCACCGAGGACACGTACTACGCGCCGACCACCCCGGCCCGGATGACCCCGAACTCGCAGTACACGGTCGAGTTCACGGTCACCAACACCACCACCACGGCGTGGGCCGCCGGTGAGCGCGAGCTGTCCTACACCTGGAAGCTCCCCGACGGCACGGACGTGACCACCGGTGGCAACCAGCTCTCCACCGCGATCCCAGCCCTGCTGCCGGGCAAGTCGGCGACGATCCAGGCGCAGGTCAAGACGCCGATCAACTCCGACAACGGCAACAAGCGCAACGAGTACGTGCTCGGCTGGGACGTCCGCAAGATCGCCGACGGCAGCTGGCTCTCTGCCGGCACCGGCGGCATCCCGTCGCTGAAGCAGAACGTCGCGGTCGAGGACCCCACCTCCAACAGCCTCGGCCTGGAGAAGTTCTACAGCTACACCGGCAAGAACACCGGCGCCGGCTCCACGGTCATGAACAACCTGGCCTCGGGCAACAGCGTCTGGCAGTACAACGCCTTCAGCAACCCCGGCCGGGGCCTGAGCACCTTCGTCCGGTTCGCATACAACAGCCAGGACACCTCGGACACGGTCGCCGGCCACGGCTGGTCGATCCAGGCCGCCGGGCCCATCCGGCTCGGCGCTCCGCTGGACTTCCACCCGAACCCGAACCCGACGGAGATCCGCCTCCCGGACGGCGACGGCACCACGCACGTCTTCCGCAAGCAGGCGGACGGGACGTGGAAGGCCCCGGCGGGCGTTCACTACAAGGTCACGATGAAGGCGGGCCTGGACTGCAAGCCGACCAAGGACCCGGTCCCCGACGCCTGGACGCTCACGCGCCCGGACGGCACCCGCTTCCTGTTCGGCTGCGACGGCTACATGACCTCGACGGTGGACAAGAACGGCAACACCCAGAGGTTCACTTACGAGGAGCGCAAGTCCAACAACAAGCCGACGAAGTTCCTGACCTATGTCACGGACCCGGCCGGCAGGCAGACGCTCACCGTCGACTACTTCAAGAAGGGTGACGCGTCCTACGAGTACATCAACGACCTGGGCGTGAAGGTCACGGGCTCGAACCTGACCAACTCCAAGATCTACGACCACGTGAAGTCCATGACGGACATCTCCGGCCGTAGGATCGCCTTCTATTACACTGACAAAGGCCTGCTCGGACAGATCACCGACGGCGCCGACTCCAGCCAGCCCAAGAACTTCACGTTCACCTACGACGCCACGCAGGGGAACAAGAACGTCAAGCTGGTCAAGGCGACCGACCCGCGCGGCAACGCCACCCAGCTGGCGTACTACGCGCCGCAGGCCGGCGACGACCCGAAGTACCACTGGTGGACTAAGACGATCACCGACCGTCTCGGTGGCGCCACGGGCTTCACGTACGCGGTGAACACCGCGAACACTAAGTTCACGGACACCAAGGTCACCGACGCCGAGTCGCATTCCTCGACATCGGTTCTCGACGACTTCGGCAGGCCGGTCCAGATACTCAACGCCAAGTCCCAGGCCACCAAGATGTCCTGGGACGCGGACAACAACGTCACGTATCTGGAGGAGGACAACGGCGCGAAGACGGTCTACTGCTACGATCAGAAGACCGGCTACCCGCTGTGGCAGCGCAACGCCGAGAACAACAAGGCGGGCATCCCCGCTCCGGCCGACTGCGCTCCGGGCGTCTACCCGGCGAATGCGCAGAAGTTCGAGTACCAGACCCGTGTCGACGGCTTCTCGGCCGATCTGTTCCGAAAGACATCCGTCGAAGGGCGCACCTGGCAGTTCGGCTATGACTCCTTCGGCAACCTGAAGACGGTCACCGACCCCAAGGGCGTCTCGACCACCTCGGTTCCCGACGACTACACCACGACGTACGAGTACGACTCCTACGGTCAGCTCACCAAAACAACCGACGCCAACGGCAACCCGACCACCAACAGTGAATTCGGGCCCACTGGCTACCCGGCTACGATCACCGACGCCCTCGACAACTCGACGACATACGTGTACGGAGAGCGCGGGCAGGTTCTCGAAGCCGTGGATGCGTTGGGTAACAAGGCCACTCAGACCTACGACGTCTATGGGCGCCCCCTGGTCGGCACCGTACCGAAGGATCAGGCGAAAGGGGAGCGGATCACCTCACCCGCTCCCGAGTACGACGCCAACGACAACGTGACGAGGTCGACCTCGCCGAACGGCGCGGTGTCCACGGCGGTCTACGACGCGGCCGACCAGGTCACCGCGGCCACGGCCCCAAAGGACACGGCTACCTCCGCCGAGCGGAAGACTCTGTTCAGCTACGACCGGGTGGGCAACGTCAGGACGAGCACGGAACCCAAGGGCTCCTTGACCACCACGGATGTCACCGACTACGTCACCACGCAGAACTACGACGAGATTTACCAGTTGACCAGCGCGGTGAACTCGCGCGGGGACAAGATCTCGTACACGTACGACAACGTCGGCAACGTGACGACGATCTCCGACCCGAAGAAGAGTCAGACGCCGGATACGACCGACTTCACGTCGAAGATGACCTACGACCTGAACCACAGGGTCGTCACTGTCACGGATGCGGCAGGCAAGTCCACGACCCGCACGTACGACAAGGACTCTCTGGTCGTCGAGTCCAAGGACCAGACGAACAGCAGCACGTACGTCGTGTACGACGAGCGGGGCAAGCAGAAGGAGGTCCGAGTCCCCTACGAGGGAACCACGTTCCGTACCAGCCGATTCGAGTACGACGAGGTCGGCAACACCACCAAGGTGATCAGCCCGCGCGGTGTGAATACCGTCGCCGCCGACGACTTCGTCTCGCGTACCGACTACGACGCGCTGAACCGGCCCGTCAAGCAGTACCAGCCGTACGACCCAGCGGACGTCCGGTACAACGACCCTAACGTCTACACCCAGACGGTGTACGACGCCGTGGGCCGTGTGTCGAAGAGCTCGCTGCCGCCGTCCGAGGGCCAGACGGTCCGCAACGAGTCGGTCGTCGAGTACTTCGACAATGGCTGGGTGAAGAAGTCCACCGACCCGTGGGACATCGTCACCACTTTCGACTACAACGAGCTTGGCCAGCAGACGGCCCGTACGCTCGCCTCGGCCGACGCCTCCACGTCCCGCACCATGGGCTGGTCGTACTACCCGGACGGCAAGCTCAAGTCGAAGACGGACGACGGTGTTCCGGTCGGCAGCGCGGTGGTTGTCGTCGACAACTCCGACACTCAGCACACAAGCGCCACGGGCACCTGGACGAAGGGGAACGCCTCGGGCCAGCAGGGTTACGACCACCAGGTCCATGTCGCTGGCACGGGCACGGATGCCTTCACTTGGACCCTGAACATCCCCAGGGACGGAACCTACACGGCCTACGCGAAGTTCCCGCAGGTCACGGGAGCGGCAACCACCGCGAAGTACACCGTGACCCATGCCTCCGGCACAGCTTCGGTGACCAAGGACCAGAATGCGGCCGCCGGCACCTGGGTGCCGCTGGGCACGTACGCCTTCACGCAAGGCAACACGGCCAAGCTCAAGCTGGAGCAGAATGGCGTTGGCGTCGTCGTCGCCGACGGCGTCAAGCTGGTACGCGACACCACCGGTGAGACCGACAGTGAGAAGCACTCCTTCGCGTACGCCTACGACGTCAACGGCAACATGACGTCGATCGACGACACCTCGTCGGGAACGAAGGTCGACGCCTACACGATTACCTACACGGGTCTCAACCAGGTCCAGAAGGTGACCGAGGCGCTCGCCGGCCAGGAGAAGAAGTCCACGGCCTACACGTACGACGTGAACGGCAAGCCGGACACGGTCATGCACCCCGACCAGTTCTCCCGTTACACCTACGACCTCCGGAACCTGGTCACATCGGTCTCGGTAGGCAAGTCGCCCACCGACCCGTCGCCGAAGGAGTCGTCGTACACGTACACCGACCGCGGCCAGAAGCTCAAGGAGACGAAGGCGAACGGCAACGCGGTCGACCACACGTACTACTTGAATGGTGTGGTCAAGTCCCTAACGGAGAAGAAGCCGAACGGCACACTCGTCTCCTCGCACACCTACACCTATGACGCCAATGGCAACAAGGCGCAGGACGTGGCGAAGAAGATGAACGCCGACAACCACGCGGCGTACCTCGACTCCACCACCGATTACACCTACGACCCGGTCGGGCGGCTCGCCGAGTCGGTCAAGACGGGTACAGGCGCGGGTACCGAGACGTACACCCACGACGACAACGCCAACGTCATCAACCAGACGGTCAAGGGTGTGACGACGACGTATGTCTACGACCGCAACCGCCTGCAGAGCGTTGCGACCGGCGGCGTCTCCTCCTCGTACAACTACGACCCGTTCGGACGTCAGGAGTCGGTGACCTCCGGCGGCCAGATCATCGAGCGGCAGATCTACGACGGCTTCGACCATGTGGTGGAGTCGCAGCGCAAGGACGTCGGCGGCGCGATGAAGGCGACGACGTTCACCTTCGACCCGCTCGACCGGACGTCGTCGAAGACCGCAGACGGCAAGACCACCGACTTCACGTATCTCGGCCTTTCCAACGAGGTCCTGAACGAGGAGGTCGCGGGCAAGCTGACCAAGTCGTACCAGTACAGCGCATGGGGCGAGAGGCTGTCGCAGGTCACGCACAACGGCGACGGCACGACCGAAGACGGATTCTACGGCTACAACAGCCACACCGACGTTGAGACGGTCACTGACAAGAACGGTGACTCGAAAGCAACTTACGGCTACACAGCCTATGGCTCCGACGACTCCTCGGAGTTCACAGGCATCGACAAGCCCGACACAGCCGACCCCACCAAGGAGGCGTACAACCCATACCGCTACAACGCCAAGCGCTGGGACTCCCGGTCCGGCACCTATGACATGGGCTTCCGCGACTACAGCCCGGAGCTGAACCGCTTCACGACCCGAGACATGTACAACGGCGCTCTGGCTGACATGAACCTCGGTGCAGACCCCTTCACCGGCAACCGCTACGCCTTCGCCGGCGGTAATCCGACAAGCTTCATCGAGATGGACGGCCACCTTCCGTGTGCGGAGGGAATCAGGGACGTGTGCGGGGGTGGCAGTGGATCCTCCATGTTCCTTGCGCCTCCCAGCAATGTGAACCTGTGCGACACCAGGTGCGAAAAGGCGTTCCAGTACTCGATGGACAACATCTCACTGATGGCGACGGACCTGGTTCCGGCAAATCAGCGCCACCCTCTTCCCGTCGAAGGCGGGGGTGCGGGGGCTCCTCCGAGGGTCGGAGGAGGATCGGTCCCTGGCGCGGCGGTGAGCTTGCTTCTGCGTGTCCTCATGGGCGGTGCCGAAGCGGAGGCGTGGCAGACGCCACAGCGCATGTATGTGGACGGTGCCGAGGACAAGGGGAGGGACTGCCTGAACAGCCGTGACACCGCGAGCGCTATCTGGAACAGCTCCCCCGACATCATGGAGCGCGCCACAGGAGGTTTTGCCTGCCTCAACCCGGCCGATGCGGAGGAGAAGGATTCCCGAGATCCGCAGACGCCGCAGGGCTGGAATCTCCAGGGGGCAAACGAACAGTGGGACAGGTCCCATCTGATCGCGCGTGAGTTCGGCGGCAGCTCTCGACGGAAGAACATCGTCCCGATGTCACTGTATGCAAACCAGACAGGGATGCGATCGGTCGAGCAGGAAATCAGGCGCCGCCTCAATGCAAATGAGAAAGTGTACTACCAGTCTATACCGGTATACAATCCTGACTCGGGACTCCCAGTGGGGGTGCATATGTACGTCGCCAGTTCCAGTAGCCCTTCGTTCTCCAGGTTGGTACCCAGCCAGATCTACCCCAGGTAACGGATAAGTCGAGTGCCCTGCCTCCTCTCTTTAGTGACGAGGGGCGGGGCGCTTCCATATCCGGGTGAGATTTATTGCATTCATTCAAGCCGGCCATTGCTTCGCGACAGAGTAAAATCGTTCGGATGTCATGGCAAGGATCTCCGCCGTCTACGACGAGAGTGGAATCCATTGGACTGAACAGGAAATGCCAGCTCAGTCGTACCGTCGTCGCTTGTGGAGTTCGACCTTGGTTGACTCCCACTGAAGTAGTGTCTTTGAGGTGCTCATCTGTCGATGCGGCGTAGCCTTCACGGAAGCCGCAGAGGGAGACAGCTGCCGTCTGTTCGACCAGCACTAGAACCCTGAATCCCGAATCCTGATTGCGGCGCGGATGGGCGGCAGTATTGAGCTCATTGAGGGCTCTGTGGTTAACTGCGCAGCATTGACATAAATTCGGAATATGCTTGCAGGTGGTCGGCCAGTGGTTTCCAGGAGTTTAAATGGGCGGACACGGCACTTTCGATGGCCGGGGGATGCTGTGGCGACCACCGGTGATAGGCAACCTGGGCCGCTTCGGGGCTGCCAAATCGCTTTGGCTTCTCCGGCCGATGCGACGCAGTTGAAGATCGACGGCCCTGCTCCGACCTGCCGACAGACATGCGCCGCACATGATGAGCGTGCATTGGCCACGCCGTCCGATCGCAACTCGGGCAATAGTCTGCCCAGCCTCGGCCGAGAGTCGCGCTGCTCCTGTGATCTGAATCTCGAGATCCATCCACGAGCGCTGCGCCACCGAAATTCAGCCGAGGTTGAGTCGTCTCGCCACATTCGTGCTGAACCGCCTCTGTCTCAGCCGAGGTAGGCGGCCCTCGCCGCTAGGGCTTTCGAGTCGCCAATTCGGAAAAATTGAGACGAAAAGCGAACATTACTCTTACCTCTGCTATACGGGCCAAAGCTTCTGGACCTCGTCAAGTCGAGAACGCTGCTCGTCAATCCAGCCGTCGGTCAAATCCAGTAGTACCTGGACCGTCGACTGAGACATGGAGCGATCGACCACTGAGACTCGAACGCGATCTTCATCCTCATCTCGGTCAATTACCTTGATTTGCAGCTCGGCTGCCTTCTGTCCCTTTCTCCATGAGGCACTCCCGATCCGCGCCAGCTCGTCCAGAGCCGTCCTCCATGCGGTGAGGTCCTCAGGGAAGATCCATGTCGGCAGCGTCCCCTTGGTGAATTTTGTGTCAACGGCGATCTCGCCGACGAGTACCTGCGGATCTCCCTTGGTGTCCCGACCATTTACACGGACTACCACGCTATTTCCATACATTCCGGCCAGGCGAACCAGGTCGACATACCCTTGCTCTTGCACGTCAACTCCCAATCAACTAGCTGTACGTGGGAACGCTACCGTACGACTCGTCGGCGAGCTAAGGGGTGCTCCCAGTGATCTTGGCGTCAGAGATAACCCTTCACCTGGACGCTCGACATCCCCAAGGGCGGCAATTACACCGCGCGTGAAGTGCCCGGCGGTGACCGGCGCGGCCACCGCCGCCAAGTACACGCTCTCGCACGGTACGACCATCGAGCCGGCGGTCACCAAGGACCAGACCTCCGGCGCCGGCACCTGGGTCAGCCTCGGCACCTACGCCCTCAAGCAGGGTGAGGACACCAAGCTGAAGCTGGACCAGGACAGCGCCGGTGTCGTCGTCGCCGACGCGGTCAAGCTGGTGCGCGACAACTCCGCGGAGACCGACACCGAGAAGCGGACCTTCACCTACGCCTACGACGTCAACGGCAATCTGACGTCGATCGACGACACATCGTCCGGGGCGAAGATCGACGGCTATGCCATCACCTACACCGGCCTCAACCAGGTCCAGAAGGTGACGGAGTCGCTGGCGGGCGCGGAGAAGAAGGCCACGACCTACACCTACGACGCCAACGGGCAGTCGGAGACGGTCAGCCACCCGAGCCAGTTCTCCCGCTACACCTACGACCTCCGCGAGAAGGTGAAGACGGTGTCCGTCGGCAAGTCCCCCACGGACGCCGACCCCAAGGTCACCTCGTACACATACACCGGCCGCGGCCAGAAGCTGCAGGAGACCAAGGCCAATGGCAACACCGTCGACTACACCTACTACCTGGACGCCGCACTGAAGTCGACGGCGGAGAAGAAGCCCAACGGCACCCTCGTGGCGTCGCACACCTACGCCTACGACGCCAACGGCAACAAGGCCCAGGACGTCGCGAAGAAGATGAACGCCGACAACAAGGCGGCGTACCTCGACTCCACGACCGACTTCGGCTACGACCCGGCTCGCCAAGTCCGTCAAGACGGGCAACGGCGCCGGCACGGAGACGTACGTCCACGACGACAACGCCAACGTCGTCAGCCAGACGGTCAAGGGGACCAGCACCACGTTCGGCTACGACCGCAACAGGCTGCTGACCTCGACGACGGCGGGCGCCACCGCCACGTACTCCTACGACCCGTTCGGCCGCCAGCAGTCGGTCATCGCCGGCGGCAAGGTCATCGAGCGGAGCGTCTACGACGGCTTCGACCACGTCGTGGAGTCCCAGAAGGCGGACTCCGGCGGCGCGATGAAGTCGACGACGTACACCTTCGACCCGCTGGACCGCACCGCGTCGAAGACCGCGGGCGGCAAGACCACCGACTTCGAGTACCTGGGCCTGTCCGGTGAGGTGCTCGACGAGAAGGTCGCCGGCGCGCTGACCAAGTCGTTCCAGTACAGCCCGTGGGGCGAGCGCCTGTCGCAGGTCAAGCACAACACCGACGGGACGTCCGAGGACGGCTACTACGGCTACAACAGCCACACCGACGTCGAGACCCTGACCGACGAGAACGGCGACACCAAGGCCACCTACGGCTACACGGCCTACGGCAACAACGACGCCACCGAGTTCACCGGCATCGACAAGCCCGAGGCATCCCAGCCGGACAAGGAGGAGTACAACCCCTACCGCTACAACGCGAAGCGCTGGGACGCCCAGTCCGGCACTTACGACATGGGCTTCCGAGACTACAGTCCGGGCCTCAACCGTTTCACCACCCGGGACATGTACAACGGCGCCCTCGCCGACATGAGCCTTGGCGCGGACCCCTACACCAGCAACCGCTACGCCTTCACCGGCGGCAACCCGGTCAGCGGCGTCGAACTGGACGGCCACCTGGTCTGGTTCGGCATTCCGCTCGCCTACTACGGGTACGCGGCACTGTTCGGCACGGCCGCCTACGCGGCGACTCCGGACGGCAACCAGCGTCTGCAGGACGCGGGGCAGGCCGTCGGGGACATGCTGAGGCCGTCCGCGGACTCCTCCAGCTCCTCCGACTCCTCCAGCTCCCCGCGCCCCGGTCCGACTCCGCAGCCCTCGCCGAACCCGGCACCCAGGCCTGCGCCACGGGTCACCGACACCAATGACCCCAAGTGCGACCCGCTTCCCGCGTTCGATGGCGGGCGCATGTATCACGGTCTCGAGCAGTTCACGGATCACTCCGGGAAGAAGGCCTGTCGCGCGACCGGCGCCACGGCCTTCCTCACCAAGGCCGACCGCAGGTCCCGCACCGGGGCGGGCGGCCTGCCCAAGTGCCCTGAATGCAACCCGTCCGTGAGCCCGGAGGGCATGGACCAGATCGAGGCTTCGGGCGGTGAGGCCGAGGCAGGCCACCTGATAGGTTACTGGGGCAAGGGCACTGGCAAGGACGTCAAGAACCTCGTGGCCATGTACGGTCGGGCCAATCGGAGGATGGCCTCCAAGATGGAGCGTTACGGCTGGACGCACCTGACCGGCAACAACCAGTTGATCATTTCGGTCGTTCCCGTCTATGGGGATCCGCATTCCGCCGTCCCCACGACCATTCAGCTGGGGATGACCACGTACGGCCCCGGTGGGAACATAGTCAACCACTACTCGTGCACGGCGGAGAACACCCCGCGCAGCAGCAATACCGGGTGTTAGAAGGGTCAGGATCGTGGCAACACTCACCGACATACGGGCCCTGTTGGGCGAACCTCGGTTCAATTGGTCGGATCCGGCGCCCTGGATCGAACTGGAGCAGGAACTCGGCATCGAGTTCCCGGCGGACTTCCGTGAGATCGTCGACGCATACGGTTCGGTCCTGGTCAACGAGCAGTTGTACCTGAAGCATCCCGCCCGTCATCTCCTGCACGACCTCGGGACGCTGATCGACGGGGACCTCGAAATGTGGCGCGAAGAGGACATGGCAGAGTTTCTGCCGAGCCCAGTGGGGTCGCAACCCGGCGAACTGATGCCAGTGGCGTCGGCCAGGACGGGTGAGTCGGTCTTCCTTCGCGTTCCCGATAACTCCGGGTCGCCCTGGCGCGTGGTGGTCCAGGAGATGGACAGCCCTTCGTGGACGCTCTACGAAATGACGTTCGGCGAGTGGCTGCTGGCCTACCTCAAGGGCAGAGACGTGACATTGTGCTCGCGCGACCACGCCCCTGACGGACCGTCGTACAGGTTCCTTCCCTGATTTCGGCGAGAAGTATGGAGCCCCGCCATTTTGTGGCGGGGCTCCTGTAATTTCTGAGGATGCCAGGAACGGGCGAGGGTCGAAATGCTTTGACCCGACCTGTTTTCTGGCATCCTGGGCGGCGACGGAGAATGACCGGAGAGCCTGCCCGCTTGCTCCAGGTCCGCTAACATCTACACCCGAGGCCGGGTCCGGCAGGTGTCCGTCAACCGCCACTTCGAGCGCCAGGCAAAGCGGTACGCCAGTGACGGCTGCACCGTTCTCCGCAAGGCGGCCCCCTTATGCAGCGGCACCGGCACTGTTTCATTCCGGTACGGATTTAGCGCGGAGCTGGGGAACCAGGACGGGCAGCCGGGTCAGCGGAGGTGCAGGCGGACGTCGATCCTGATGTCCGCCTGCATCCTGCCCTTCCGGGAAAGGTCTTTACATGTGGGTGCAGCGCATTCTCGAATTCACCGACCGGGAGCCGTCGGCGCACGCCGTCGACTGGGCAGCGGTAGAGGAGGAGCTTCGCATTCCTCTGCCGGTGGATTTCAAGCAACTGTGTGAAAGTTTCGGCGGGGGAACCTTCTGTGACTCCGTCGCTTTTTACGGCAGGGCGAGGGGGTTTATTTCAATTTTCTCCTGCCGCGGCAAGCGCCTCTTCCTCCCCTTCCTGCGGAAAGTGGCCAGTACCAGGAGTACACGCCTGGCGGCAAGGGGTACATCAAATGGGCCTCGACAGAATGGGGAACTGAGTACTGCTGGCTTGTCGACGCGCAGCAGCCCGGTACATACCCTGTCCTCGCGCGGGGCGAAGCCGGCGAGTGGTGCGCATACGACATGTCGACGTCGGAATTTCTCTACAGAGTCCTGGCAGACAAGGATTTCCAACCGTTCGGCATCGCCCGGTATGACCTCGACCCGACGTTCCAGCCGGGCCCCGGGGCTCACAGCGACTGACGGGAGGCAAGGAGGGTGTCGACGCAGCAGCGAAGCGCGGGCCGCGGACTGAGAATCGCCTCATCGGTGCTGGTTCCTCTGAGGCTGATCCTGGTGCTGGGCGCCGTGGGAGGGCTGGTGCGCGGCGGTGGCCTGGAAGGCGAGGGGATCACTGAGCATTTTCAGCGTTGACGCTCCAGGGTGAGGATGGCTGCGGCGATCGCGGTCATGCGGTTGGGACTGCAGCGGGCCCGGCGGAGGATTCGCCAGGACTTCAGCCTTGCGATGCTGCGTTCGACCGGTGCTCGAGCCGCTGACAGGGCCCGGTTGATCGTCTGCTGGGTTGTGGTGAGGTCCCGGTTCGGGAGCCGTCTGATGGGTGTGGTTACCCAGGGGCCGGCGCCGATGTAGGCGCGGTCGGCGAGGACGGGGACGCCCTGGCGTTCGCAGATCCGGATGATGCGGTGGGTGCGGGCCGCGGTCAGGTCGTGGGTGCGGCCGGGCAGCGCGGGCGAGATCCACAGCAGTTTGCCGGTGGGATCGGCGATGACCTGCACGTTCACGCCGTGACGGCGGTGCTTCTGGGAGAAGTCGGCCCGGCTGTCGCCGACGCGGTCGCGCTCGGCGAGGGTCCCGTCGAGCAGGACGTAGTCCGGGCCGGTCTCACGCAGAACCCGCAGCAGTCCGGGTGCCCGGCCGGACAGGTGCTGGACGACTACTTTGGCGTAGGCGTGGGCGGTGCCGACGGATATGCCGAAGCCGGCGGCGATCTGCGCGAGCGTGTCGTGGCGGCGGAGGTAGACCAGGCCGACGAGGGCTCGCTGGTGGGGCGGGAGCTTGCAGCGGCGGTCACACTCACGGGTGACGATGAGCATGGATACCCACTCGACCAGGGCGTGCGGCAGGTCGAGTGCGGCAGGATGGGGAACCAACAGGGCTCCTGTGCCGATGGGTTGAGACTTCGAACACCTCCCTCAACGGCACGGGAGCCTTGTGCGTTGCGGTCCTCAGCCTGACTCGGCGAGCAATTGTCAATTTCTGTGGATCAACGTGGGGGGCCGCAAGTGGCCCGTAGCCATTGATCGAGGATGGTGAAGTCTTCGTCGGTGAGGCCGCG
>NZ_JBEYEI010000019.1:202021-212251 GCF_040633895.1 Streptomyces sp. NPDC007863 | reverse complement strand
CATGACGTCCACACATCCCGCAAGACCGGCACCACCACGTCCCGGACCACGCAGTCGACCACTCCGCGACCACGCCGCTCAGGTTAAAGATCAAGGTAGGGCCTGTTGTGAAAGTGCTCGTCGTTCACGAACATGAATGCTGGCCGACGTCGGTGTGGGGCAAGATGCCAGCATGTCCAACGGTGTCTCCTACCCAGTCTTCCGAACGTCCGACTCGGCGGCGGCCCTCGCCACAGCGCGTCAACTGCTCGCGCTGGGCGAGCGAGAGTACGCCCAAGTGTCAGTGGATGTGGAGCTCTGCACGGTCGCGGAGGTGATGGAACTGCGTCGGGTGCTACCGGACTCCTGGTTCCGCACCGAGAACGAAGAGTTCTGGGCGAGGAAGCTCGATACGCAGACGGTCTTGCGCTGTGACTGGCACGCCGCCGAACTCTCCGAGGACACGGATAGCCTCGCTCCCCTGCTCCCGCTCTGGGCATCGATGGTGGACCAGCCTGTCGGTGGCGTCGAAGACGCCTTCGCCACCTTGGTGGGTATGAGATATGGCGTGATCCGCTGGGACCAGATGATCTGGCCGGCGGTGCCAGAGCACGGGTACGACGGTCGCGTCGAGCACGACGGGGTCACCCTGGTCTTCAACTGCGACGATGCCGGAGTCGAACGGCAGATCGGGACCCACACGGTATGCGTCGACGTCCACAAAACCCGGGACTCGCAGAAGCACACAGCCTGGTTGGCCAACCAGATCGGCCAGGCGGTCATCGGCTCGCCGTATCGTTAGGGCTGCGTGAAAGTGCTGGTCAGAGCCATTCGCTGATGGTTGCGACCAGCACGGTCGCTTCGAAACGGACGGCGAGTTTGTCGTACCTGTTGGCCACAGCCCGGTGGCGCTTGAGGCCGATGATCCCGCACTCGACCGCGTGCCGCTGCTTGTAGTCGTCCTTGTCGAACCTCGGCGGCCGGCCGCCGAGAGAGCCGCGCGTGAGCCGGTTGCGGACCCGGTCAGCAGGCACCGGAATCGTTGCCTTGATCCCGCGTCTGCGCAGGTAGGAGCGGTTGCTACGGGAGTCGTACGCCTTGTCGGCCCGGACCCGGCCCGGGCGCTTGCGCGGCCTGCCGGTCCCGAGTCGCGGCACCCGGATCGCATCCAGGACCGGCACGAACTGAGGCGAATCACCCCGCTGCCCAGCCGTGATCACCACCGACAGCGGCTTCTGCCCCTGCTCGACGGCGAGGTGGATTTGCTGGTCAGCCCGCCGCGGGCGCGTCCGAGGCCGTGGTCGGCCAGCTCGGCGAAGATGCCGCCGGGCGGTTCCTTCTGGAGGTCCCCCCTCTTTCACCGCTCCGGCGGCGTGCTGATGGGCCCGGCAGACGGTGAAGTCGACGTTCACGTCCCAGGTGATCAGGCCCTTCGCATCCACCTCGGCCTGGAGTCGGGAGAGGATCCTCGCCCAGATACCGCCCCGTTGCCATCGCCGAAAGAGGTCATAGACACGATCCCACGGGCCGTACCTCTCGGGCACGTCCCGCCACGGGGCGCCAGTCCGAGTCCGTAAGAGCCCACTGCTGAAGCGCCCGGCCGCGGTGGTCACGGCGCTGGGGCTTACCTCGGCCGGTCTGCTGGGTGCGGGGGCACCGCCCGCTCAGGCGACCGTACCGTGCCGCTCGGAGCGGATATCCGGACCGGGTGGGGTCGCGGGTGGTGCGGGTCAGCCAGCCGTGGTCGCGTAGTTGTCGTACTCGCCCTGGAAGGCGAAGACGGCCAGGCCCACGACGAGGATGTCGACGGCGAGGCCAAGGAGGAGGATGCCCGCGCAGACGACCGCCCAGACGGACCTGCGCGGCAACGACTGGCAGGCAACCACGGTGCTGGGGTTCTGTGGGTGGTAGGCGACCTGGATGACCTCGGCGCGGCTCTGGGCGAACATGGCACGGCTCTGACCGTCCATGTCCGTGTACACGTAGTTCCCCGTCACGCCGAACTGATCGGTCGTACCGTCGCGCCGTACCGCCTCAACGGTGATGCCCTTGCGAGGCAGGTACCACTCGTTGCGGACGATCTTCAGCCCTATGAAGCCGGCCGTGGTGGCAGTCGCGCCGAAGGGGACGGCGACCAGGAGGGGGAGCGCGATGACCGCAGGCGCCGCGATCCAGACGGCCACGGTGAGCACGACGGCCAGGAGGGCGACGGTCCCGAGCCAGAGCCTGAACACGCGCGTCCGCCTGTCCTGCTCGGACTCGGGCTCGGGCTCGGTCAGGGCGCGGACGGTGACGAGGGCCGAGCCGTCGGCGGTCTCCCCGGCCTCCTCGGCGCGCTCGGGCAGGGTCGCGTTGACCACGCCGGCAAAGACCGTGGCCGCCGCCTCGCTCACGCCGTCGACCCGGTGAACGGCAGGGGTCGCCCCGGCCGGGGCGGTGAGTTCCACGGCGACCGCCCTCCCCTCGGCGCGGATCCGCCGGACGGCCTGGAGCGGGATCCGCGTCTCCACGTCCGCCCGGCTCAGTACCAGGCCGTCGGCCTCGGATTGGAGGACGGTTCCGCCGGAACCACGCAGGACGGGTATGGGCGAGGTGAGGGACATGGGCGTGATCGTAGGCGCTGGACGTTCTTGTCTCTACCTGATCATTTCAGAATGAGGTTCGCGGGCGTCGCAAGCAGATGACGCTGCAGGCGAGTTGGAGCAGTGCTACGTGGAGGCCATCTCCTATCTCGTAGCGGATCCGGAGCCGTTTGAACTGGTGGGGCCAGGCGAAGGTGCGCTCGACGACCCACCTGGTCTTGCCCAGGCCGGAGCAGTGGGCAGTGCCCTTACGCGCCATCTTCGGCGTGATGCCGCGGACCCGGAGCAGGCTTCGATACGTGTCGCAGTTGTAGTCGCGGTCGGCGAACAGCCGCCGTGGTCGGTGACGGGCCCGGCCAACCAGGGTCTGTCCGGCGGATCTTGGGGCCTTCGCCAGGACGTCTCGGGCCTTGCTGACCGTGTTTACCGGGGAGCCGGACCGTGGGTGACCACCGCGTGCAAACGGCCTGCCGGCGACGAACTGCCCCCGACCCAGCGCACGGTCAACCGAGCAGTGACCCAGGCCCGGGCACCCGTCGAACGCGGGATGGCGCGGCTGAAGTCCCCCCTGGAGAGGCAACGCTGAAAACGCTCCCTACAGGCATTTTCCCGTGCTGGTTCGGTGCTGACTTCGGGGGCCTGGCGACGACGAAAGCGCAGGTCGGAGCTTCAGTCTGATGAGTTGTCGTACCACTCGATGGTGGTGCCGATCAGGCTGGCGGCGACGATGCGCTTGATGGATCCGGGGGACGTGGCAGAGGGTCTTGCGGCGGCCATGTGCACCACTTCCGAGCGAGTGACGGGGACGATTCGATGTCGCCACACCGTAGAAACCCCCTGGTCACGCGTGTATGTGGTTGCACACCATAGTTCACCGCCCAAGCATGCCGGTGTCCACCATGCCACCCCGGCCCGGGCTCCCCACCGGTGCCAGAGCACCACCCACAGGCCGGTGCCAGGTATGCGTACTGCGCCCTGCTTTGGAGGTGCCGTGCTGGTTCCCGTGCTGGTTTTGGTGCCGACCCGAAGTCCCATGTCAGCACCTCTGCCCACCTCGCTTCGCGGACGCCTGGGTGGAACCCGCAGCAGGCCGGGCACCCTTCGGGACAGGTGCTCGACGAGTGCTGTGACGGAGGTGTGGGCGGTGCCGACGGATGTGCCGAAGCCGGCGGCGATCCGTGCGAGCGTGTCGTGCCGGCGAAGGTAGACCAGGCCGACGACGGCACGCTGGTGGGGCGGCAGCTTGCCAACGAAGCTCCTGTGCTGCCGAGTTGAGACGTCGAACGTCTCACTCGACGGCACAGGAGCCTCGCGCGTCGCGGAACCTCAGCCCGTCACCCGCTCAGAGGCCACTCTGAAAGAGCTCACCGAGCTGCCGAGAGGTCCTGCTTTCATGGGCGCACCACCGGAAGATCACCCGGCCAGGATCCCTGTTCGACCCACACGTTCCATGACCGGTTGAGACACGGCTTCTAAGTCTCCGTGCTCTTGGTGAGCACCAGGGACCACGACCCGTCCGGAGTGCTGAACGCTATCTTCCCTCCGCCGCGCGCGTAGAGCTGGACACCGGAGACCTCACCGATGCCACGCCCGTCGATGTCCAGGTAGACGAAGTCGTCGGAGAGGGTGCCGTTGTCGACGAAGTCCCAGTTGCCGTGGAAATCGTCGGGGTCGGCGTTCTCGCCCGTCGACAGATGAGTGGCGGTGAATGTGCCGTCGGAATCAAGCGTGATCTCGCCGCCGGTCTCCTTGTTGCGGTACAGGCCGGGCAGGTCTTCGGCGGCGACCTGAGCCGTGCAGCCTGCGGCGAGTAGCGCGGAAGCGGCCAGGGCGGCGGCGAACCGACGTCCGCTTGTCAGCTTGCCCACTACGGTCCCAGCGTGACGTTGAACTCGACAGTCACGGTCATGGTCGACCCTGGTCCCGAGTCGCCGCTGACCCAGTCGATCAGACCATTGATGGCCTTACCGGCGGTCTCTTTGTACCAGTCCTGGTACCCGATGACAGGCGGGCGGGTTGCGGACTCCGCGCTCTGCTCGCTGTACGCCGTGTAACGCCACACCACGCTGCCGTCCGCGTTCTTCCGGATGGGGGTCATCCGGATCTGCTGTGAGCCCATGAACGCGTATGCATGGTTTCCGGTGTACCCGGTCAGGAATCCGTCTACCGGTTGCGTGGCCCCCATGTCCCTGAGCCACTTCAGGCCCTGGACGCCGGCGAGACTGTAGTCGTACATGTACGTGTGGCCCAGCTCGTAGTTCCCGGACCGCACCCGATCGGCAAAGTAGTCGAGGGTCTTGTCGGTCCAGGGATGATCGCGGTAGAGGCTGGTGAACTCGTCGTTCGGGCCGAAACACTGGGACCGATCGCCGCCCCCCGTGAGCCAGCTCCACCCCAGCTCAAACGGTGTGGCGCCGTTTCCGGACGGGATGGGCTTGCCGAACGGCGTCAGACAGCTCTCGGCTCCGGGCGGAAGTTCGCCGCCGTCGTCGCCGATGGGAACGCTCGCATGGTCGATGGCGTTCTGGATCGCCTGGCGCACCGCGGCCTCGATGACGAGCTGGTAGGCCTGGGTTGCGGCCTGCGCGGCGGCGACGGCGTCCTTGCCGGCTTCGAATGCCTGCTTGCGAGCCATCGTTGCCGCGACCGCGGCGTCCGTGGCGTAGCTCGCGGCGGTCTCAGCGGACCGCACGGCTCGTGTCGCGGCCTGGCGTGCCACGCGGCTCGACCTGACTGCCGCGGCGGCTGCGTTGCTCGCGGCGAGGGCGGACTTCGCCGCTTCGGCCGCGGACCGCTCGGCGGCATCGGCGTTGTCACGTGCTTCCTGTGCAGACTTCGCCGCATCCTCGGCGTAACCCTTGGCGAGGTTGGCCCACTCGGTCGCCTTGTCAGCGGCCTGGCGTGCGATGGCGGCAGCCTCGGAGGCGCGGGCCGCGTCCTCCTGCGCATTCGCTGCGATCTTGGCAGCGCGTGCGATCGACGCACGGACCGCGCTGATGTGCGTGGCGCGATCGTGGTCGATCCGCGCGACGTCGTACTGAGTGGTCGCGATGAACTGGCGGAGCATGAAGGTGTCGCCCTCGAGCGCGATCTGCGCCGCCGCCTTGGTGTAAGGGCCTCCGGTCGCGAGGAGTGTGGACGCGGCCACCCGGTCATCCTCGCGTACGGCCGCCTCGCGGCCGACCCACAGGAAGGTGTGCACGGCCTCGGCGGTCCCCGCGTCCAGCGCGGCCGCTGCCTCGCTTCGCACCCTCGTGCCGCTGCTGGGGTCGGCCAGGATCCTGGCCACCTCGACCCGGTTGTCATCAGCGGCTGCCTCGACCGCTCCGGTCTCCAGGAATGCCTTGATCTTGACGGGGTCTTCGGTCTTCAGAGCCGCCGCGGCCGCCGTGGCCACGGCCTGCGTCGACATTGCGGCGAGCGCCACGACGTTCTCGACGTTGTCCTGCTGCAGCGCGAGGACGCGGTCGGTCGAGATCCAGTTGACGACGTCCTGGTCCGCACCGGCCAGCGCGTACTCTGCTGCCTGACGGGTCCAGGTCCCCGGGCCCTCCAAGAGGCGGACCGCCGCCTTGCGCCCGGCCGCCGCGGCCTGCTCGACGGTTCCGTTCTGCAGTGCTGATTCCGCAGAGCTGATGAGCGCCCGGAGCTCTTCGGAGAGGCGCGCTTCCTGGGTCCGCTCCCGGTTGAACCGTTCGAGCTCGTTCGACTCCGCCTTCGCCGCGAGACGTGCCTGCTCAATCGCCTCGCTGGTCTCCTCGGCCAGACTCTCGGCCTCGGCCTGGCGGGCCGCCTGTTCGACATCCCGCGCCTTGACGACCGCGTCGGCGGCGGCGTTCGCCGCCTGGACAGCGGCGTTGGCAGCCAGCGTGGACCGGTTGGCGTAGTCGACCGCCTCACCGGCGTGGGCGGCCGCTTCCTTGGCAGCGGCCGCGGCCTTCTCGGCGTGATCGGCGGCGCTGTTGGCCGCGTCACGCGCCGCGCGGGCGGCGGCGGCCGCCTGCCCGGCCAGGTTCCGCGCCCTGCTTGCCGCCTGGACCGCCCTGGCCGCGGCGGCGTCCGCTTCGGCGGCGGCCCGCGTCGCGGCAGCGGCCTCGGACTGGGCTGCTCCGGAGGCCACGGCCGCGTCGGCCGCCGCGCGAGCGGCGTCGGCCGCGTTGCTCGCCGAGCTGGCGGCGGCGTCGCCCGCCCGCAGCGCCGCCTCGGAAGCCAGGGCCGCGAGGTCTGCCTTGGCGGCCACCGTGCGCACGAAGCTCACCAGCTTCAGCGCGACGTCCGCCGCCGCGCTGGCCGCGCCCGCCATCGCCCTGTCCTTGGAAGCGGCGATCGCCGCACGATACGCGTTCGCCGCAGCGCGTCCCGCCGATGCCGCAGCCGCGGCAGCGGCGTTGGCGGCAGCCACCGAACGCTGCGCGGCGGCCTGTGCCGTCCGTGAGGCCGACACCGCGGTCGACGCGGCCGCGGCCGCGCCCATGGCCGCCTGCGCGGCCTTCCCCGCCGCCTTGGCCGAGCGTGCGACATCCTGCTCGGCGGCCAAGGCCTCGGCCTTGGCCTCCAACGCCGAGGCTTTCGCCTTCTCGGAAGCACTGACTGCCTGGTTGGACAGCTCGACGGCCTCTTCGGTCTTCAGACTGGCGCGGCGTCCTTCCTTCTCCACGACGTCGACCAACTGCTGGATCGTGGCCGATTCCTCGTCGCGTGCCCGGGCGATGTACTGACCCGTCTCCAGGAACCACCGGATGGCCCTGGCCGACCCGTCGTCCATGGCCCGATTCGCGTACTCACGCACCTGTGGTGACCCTGCGGCGAGGATGGTCATCACCTGCACACGATCGTCCTCCTCCTGCGCGGTGAACCGCCCGTCGCTGAGGAAGGCGCGCAATGCGAAGGGGGAATCGGCCGCCAGCGCGGCGGATGCAGCACGCTTCACACCCTTGGCACCGTGGGCCTGGACCGTACTCACGGCCACCCTGAGATCCTCGTCCACGGCAGTCTGGAAACCGCCCTGGAGAAGGGCCTCGACCGCTGCGTCCCCGCTGGACAACGCCGCACCGATGGCGTTGCGCGTCGCCGAGCCCGCTGCGGCCAGGGACTCCGCGAGCGCGAACCTGTTGTCCTCGGACCAGGCCACAGGCGCCTTCTGACCGAGGAACTCCGTTATGTCCGCCGCGGAGCCCACCAGCGCGGCGGCCGCCGCGGTGCGGACGGCCCGGCGGCCCGATCTGTACGCCCAGACCACCTTGCCGCGATCGGTATCCGGAAGTCCGGATCCCTCGGGCACCGCCGGCGTGCCACCCGAACCACTCGCGTACGCCGGGCGCGTCCCGAACGTACCGGTGGACAGCACGCTGCCGGCCGCTACCCCGGTGAAAATGGCCAGCAACTGACGCCTACTCAACACCCGCCGTGATTGCTGTGACATCACGACTCCTTTCCACTCTCACTGTGTCCATCCGACCCGTACCCGCCCCTATGACGCGGCACGGTGCCGCCCGCCCGCCGCGTCGCCCAGACAGATGTGCAAATAGCGGGCAGGTACTGTCCGGGCGCCGAGGCAGCATGATCCCAACATCGATTCAGTTAAACGTCAATTAGCTGGCAATACGAGGGGCGACTCTACGACTTGATCCGTGGCAATTTGATCCGTTTCCTCAGGGCGTCGACTCCGTCATTCGCGACGGATCGCAAAGTGCGGACAATCCAGCAAATTGGAAATTTCGACTCCAAACGCCTCCCGATGGAATTTCCATTCGCGCATCCAACCTCACACATTCGTGAAGATCACACCTCAGACTCTTCACGTATCCTCCATGATCATCCCTGCAACCTTCGTAAGACTGGCTATTTCGGCGGGTGGATTCGCCAACTCTGTCCAGCTGTTTCCGGTTCGCCCTGTTGGACATGTGGAGGGATTGCGATCTTGAATGAGGAGCCGCAGAAAGCCACTTCAGCCCACCTGGATAATTCACACCTCGCCAGGTGGGCTGAAATGACCTGCGCGAAAATATCGGCAGCTGTCATCCCGGCTGCACCACGGCTTGCTCACATTTCCCTGAAACGGTGCAGAGGCGCCCGGTCGGGTCGCGTCGCCATGCATGGAAAAAGGGGATGAGACGCCTGACCTATAAGAGGGAACTGCATATGAAACTCGTCACTCGCATCATTGCGACGGCATGTACCGCCGGCCTGGCGGCCGTGCTGTGGACGACTTCGTCGGCGGGCCGGCCGACGGGGGACACGGAATCCGTGGCCGACGAGGCACCCGGCTATGCCGTGGAGGACTACAACTACCCGAACGCGGACAAGATCCTCGCCGAGAAGGACATCGTCCTGAAGCGGGGTGACGGGCACATCGTGCTGGCCGACTGCGCCAGCGAGACCGGACTGCTCGAGGTCTGGGCCCGCAGCAAGGCCAAGATCTGCTTCAAGGTCACCGGGAACAGCGGCTGGCTGACACTTGAGATCCCCTCCGTGTACGCCGTCAAGGGCAGCGTCGACCAGAGCGCCCAGGTCGACATGACGGTCGGCACGGAGGAAAAGTCCTTCGCCGTCGCCAAGGACACCTGGACCGGGGTCGGCGAGAGTGCCGACCCCGAGGGTCGCGACCACATGCTCGTCGAGATCCGCACCTCCAAGTAGGAACGCCAGAAGGCCTGTTCACCCTTTGGTGACCGCAGCAAGGAAACAACTCATGCGGCAGCCGAAGCTCTCCTCCTTCACCATCAAGGAACACTCATGACAGCAAAGCGTTCGCGCTTCGTGTGGGCTGTTGGCGCCGCCACCGTGCTCGCCACCGCCGCCACCGTCCTCCCCGCCACCGCCCTCGATGGTGGCGACGCCTCGGCGCAGCTGAACTTCACCGCAAAGATCGTCATCGGGGAGAAGGCGGCCTGCACCGGCGCGCTCGTCGACCCGCAGTGGGTTCTCACCGCCAAGAGCTGCTTCACCACCGCCGGCGTCTCGGACACCGGCAGACCCGCGGTCGCCACCACCGTCACCGTCGGCCGTACCGACCTGACGCAGACCGGAGGCAGCGTCCAGCAGGCCCTCGCCCTCGTACCCCACGCCGACCGCGATCTGGTTCTGGTCAGGCTCAGCACCAGGGTTCCCGGCTCCGTCGCCGTCCCGGTCCGGGTCACCGCCACCGCCGCCGCCGCCGGGGAGCAGCTGACGAAGGCCGGATTCGGCCGGACGAAGACCGAGTGGGTGCCCGACAAGCTCCACAGCGGCACCTTCACCGTCGCTTCCACCACCGGCACGGACGTGAACCTCGACGGTTCCGGCACCGCGACCGTCTGCCAGGGGGACGCCGGCGGCCCGGCCCTGCGCACGGTCAGCGGAACCCCCGAACTGGTCGCCGTGGGCTCCCGGTCGTGGCAGGGCGGCTGCCTGGGCATCGACCCGGCGGAGACCCGTACCAACGCCGTCGACACCCGTGTCGACGGGCTGGCCGGCTGGGTGAAGGAAATCGTCAGCCGTGAGAAGGTCACGCCCGCCGACATCGACGGCGACGGCAAGGACGACCTCGTGCTGCAGCGCACGGACGGCGCGGTGGTCGTCCACCGCAACCTCGGCAGCAGCTTCGGGGCGGGCACCGTCATGTCGAACGGCTGGGGCCGCTTCGTCGACGGCCAGGACATGGGACGGCTGTACTTCGCCGACATCACCG
>NZ_JBEYEI010000019.1:201729-201925 GCF_040633895.1 Streptomyces sp. NPDC007863 | reverse complement strand
TCCGGCGACAGCAAGGCCGACCTCATCGTCCACGGCACCGACGGCAACATCAGCGTCCGCAAGAACATGGGCACCTACTTCGACGGCGGAACCCACTGGAGCACCGGCTGGGGCCGCTTCGTCGACGGCCAGGACATGGGACGGCTGTACTTCGCCGACATCACCGGCGACAGCAAGGCCGACCTCATCGTCCACG